>DATEBU010000059.1:0-4740 GCA_036516675.1 Minisyncoccota bacterium | reverse complement strand
CACCTAAGAAGTACCAAAAAACGAGCCCGAGGACGACAAGCACCGTGAGCCCAAGCCAAAGTGTGAGGTTCATCATGAGGCTATTGTACCGCAAGGATTCTGAAGTTCAAGCGTGTGGACAGAACCGAGAGATCGCCCTTTCTCTTCTATAGGGGTGGGCGCTTCGCACCACCTCAGCTCTCTTGAACCTGAACTATGTTCTGCACGAGGCGATAGAATAGCATGCCGCGTGACCGCGAGTTTCGGCGGTTAAAGCGGAATACAAATTCGTCAAGATAGCCGCGAAGATGCGGCGGTCGTACGCCGCCCTGATGCGTCCCGAGCAACCACCGCTTCAGGAGCGATGCAGTGCGGTGCACCAAGGGAGTCGGGTCTTCTCCCGGTTCGCGTGCCTGCCTTTTCATAACCGTGTGCCGATAGCCATCAAGGGCAGAGGGCGTATACCCCTTCCATTCATCAGTTCTAACGGTACTCCCCGGTTCGACCATCTTTCCAATCGCCCTGCGCAGTGAAGCCGCCGATGCGTCAGAGATGATTTCGATGCGGATGCGGCCAATGCCCTTGCCCGTGTCCTCGGCCGCAACGAGTATCAGCACCTTCCCAAAAGCACCGCGACCTCCGACTCCAGCCTTAACTCCGCCAAGGAACACCTCGTCGACCTCCACGGTGCCGGAGAGCCGTTCACGGCCGACACGCACCATAGCCGTACGTATGCGCTCCAGGAGATACCATCCGGTCTTCCGTCGATCAATGCCGAGTACGTGGGAAAGGCCGAGAGCGCTGACGCCCTGCTTCTGCGATACCACAAGCCAGAGCGCCTGGAACCAGAGACGGAGCGGGACGTGGCTTCCTTGAAAGACGGTACCCGCAGTGACCGATACATCACGATGGCACTTCTTGCATCTGAATATTCCCCGTCCAAGCTTCCATGCTTCGGTGTGCGAGCAGTCGGGGCACTTGAATTGACCGCTCCACCGCACGTCAACGAGATACAGGCGGCAGGACTCTTCGGTCGGGAACTGATCCATGAACTCCTGCATGGTCTTGGGATACTCGCCAGCCATGCCCACAGGATACCGTATAGGTTAGTGGTGCCAAGCGCCCATCCCTACTCTTCTATTTCACACTGGCTTGGCTCTGCGTCCGCGCCACCAGCCGATAAGCACAACGACAAGGGTGATGAGGATGTAGAGCGCGCCGAAGGGGTAGATGCCGTAGGAGACGGGCGAGATGGGTGTGCCGGGGGCGAAGCGGATGGGGTAGATGAGGAATGAGAGGATGACCGCAGTAGGGATGTACACGGCCGAGACTTTGAGCCAGAGGCGGTACGTCCGCTCGTTGGCGAGCCAGATGAGGAACCACACGATGGCCAGCATCTGCCCCAGCGTAATCAAGGGCCATCCGAGGGTTTCTAGATACGCAGCATCGCAATACGTGGAAGTACCGAAGGTAATTTCATGACACGGAAATGGCCAGGTGAGGTGTGGAAACCACGCCCCGCGGAAATACTGCCCTGCCAGATAGACGAGGCCGGCGACGATAATCACGAGAGACTTCTTGTACGAGAGGCTCATAGAGTAAGTGCCTTAAGCTCTGTAATCATATCAAGGATTAGCTCTGCGCTCGCAGCCGGTATCCCTTGTGGGGGATTCTTCTTATTCCCCTTCTGCGCCAGTGCCGCCTGGCGAGTGATATAGGCGACGAGCTTATCGAGCTTCTTAGCAATGCGAGCATCAAGTCGGTCTCGTTTGTTGTCAGGACCGTCGTCGTCCTCTGCCTCCCACTTGCCGTCCTTCTTGAGCAGATGCTCGAGATTGGCGAGCTTAGCGCGCAGCTGCCGCGCGACCCGCGCATCAAGCGACATCGCCGAGACGACCGCCTGTATATAGTGCAGGTACTCGAGGGGCGTCGTAGCGGGCGTCACCGCTAGAGCAGTGAAATCTGGCGTACCGTCGCCGTTGACATCTACGATTGGCGCGGTGGATGTGTCGTCGGCAAGAGTGAAGGTCGCCGTGGAGCCCGCCGAGGTCGGGACGCTGGCGTACGTGACGACTGCCGTCGCTGCTCCATCGTTCCCGATAGTCTCTACCTGGAGCGTCGCGCTCCCAGACTCGTAGCCAGTCGTGACCACCCGGTAGCTACCGCTCTGCGGCACGCTCACGTATTGTTCGCTGCCGAGGACATGTACAGAGGAGCCTATAATATCCTGCTTCACCCCCGAGAAGTCGCTGCCGGGTATCGGCAGTACGCCGCTCTCTTGCCCGCTCGCGTCGGTCACGACTAGGTTGACGGGAGAGTGTGTGCTGATGCGAGTTATGGGACCCGTGCCGCCCGTGGGTAGGACGTCTTTTATAAAATCGGTAATTGGAGGCTGTTCATTTGCAAGCAACTCTTTTATAAGATTTGTGATGGGACCGGCGCTCGTAAGATTTCTATGGATTATTTTCCCAAATCCCTGGTTTTCGAACTCTGTTGCGTTGAAATACAGATGCTCGCCAATTTCTCCAATCGCGCTTGGGGAGACAACGGTGCCATCGCCATCTTGAGTGGTGACAGGCGTGTGCTTGAGCTCCGGCGTGCTCGTGCACATCGTGAATATGAGCGCGGTGCGCGTACAGACTGCGCGCGAGCCAGTGGTATACGCAAGAGCCTTGGCCGTGTCTTGGCCCCACCCTGCAATGGCGGTCACGCTGATGTCAGGCGGAGGCTCCCAGGCCTCAAGCAATGCCTGTGTCGTGCGGGCCTTAGCAAGCAGCGGGCTCGAGAGCGGGATGAGGGCCGTGATATCGCTCGCGCTCCCCGTCGAGGAGTCGAGACCAGCGGAGTCGGTGAGGAAGCTCTCGAGCGCTGTGGACGAGGTAATGCTCTCGCCGTAGGCGGTTGCGAACGGGCCTGTCAGTGCCCCGCTCGGGTTGAAGGTGATAACCGGGTCGGCAATCTGGGTAAAGTAGGTATCGGAGGGTAGCAGTTCATACGGATTAGGCATGTCGCGCATCACCGTGCGTGCGCCTACCGAATTGATAACCAGGCTCGGCATACTCGCGAAGTTGTCCGAGTGCAGCATCGCACCAATGGCCTCGGGCGTCCCCCACTGCGGCGTACCGACAAGGACGATGCGGTCAATGTAGCGGCTCGCATCTCCCCCGAGCGAGCTTGCCAAGGCCTTGGCGAGGAGGCCGCCGTTGCTGTGGGCAACGATAGTCACCTTGCCACTTGCCGAGCTCGAGGCCATCTGCCGGAGCACGTCGGCCAGGTACACTTGCCGTACGCCCTCGCCAGGTACCCAGGTAGGGGTGCCCTGCTCAACCACGTCGCGTACATCGTAGCGCCAGTCATACGGGTAGGCCCGCCACTCCTCGATGGTGCCATCGGCGACGAGTGTGTCCATATAGCCCTGGAAGCCCTTGTACACCTCGAGATTAGAGCCAAAGATGCGGGTAATCGAGCTCTCAAACAGAGAGTTGGCCGTCATCCGCTCAATAATGTCCTTGGTGTAGAGCGGGTACGTACTCGAACCATCGGTATTCATGGCCAAGTACGGGATATCCGTGCGGAAGTTGGGCTCCCACACCTGATGCTCAATGCCGAGCCCATCGCGATAGTACAGTCGGCTTGCCTCGGTGCCGGGGAGGAAGAGGACATTTGAGACACCGTCCGGCGTGGCCACGGGAGCAAAGGGGTCGGTAGCGAGCCACGGATTGTAGAGGACACCACCGGAAACCTCCGGGCCCGTGCCGCCTGGATTTGAGACCGCCTCGTGCGGGCCGGACGCGGTACCCCACCAGTTATTGCGAGCGTCCATAGCAGCGCCTGACTCGTTCAGCACGCCCGTCGTGTCAGTTATGCTATTGCCGCTTGCCGAGAAGGTGCCGCCGCGCACGAGGGCGAACCGCGGACTATCCGAGAACCTCGACCCCGTGATCACGGTCGTGCCGTCGTCAATGAGGAAGTCGTTGTAGGTCGCTCGATTGAAGGTGCTGCTCGCCACGGTAAGCGTGCCACCGAAGTTGGATACTTGCGCGGCACAGGCGTCCTGCGGTGCATCAGGGTCGCCTGCGCACGGAGTCGGCAGGTACGAGCCGTACGCCTCGCCGGCATAGCGAATCTCGGTGTTCGTAATCGTAACCGTACTACCCTCCTCGGCAAGGATGCCCGCGAATGCATAATCAGGGTCTGTGGGGCTCGAGTCGCCGTCGCCGGGATTCGTATCGCCACCGGCACTGTCATCGGCGGCCGAAGTGAGGATAGCTGCCGGGCTGCCGGGTGCGCCGACCACGAGCGTACCGGAGACATCAAGGGGGTCATATGACTTGGCGACCGCGCCAGGCGCGACCGTAAGCGCGACGCCCGACGGCACCGAGACGTTGGAGAGCGTATTCACGAACGGCAAGCCGGGGAACGTCGTGTCAGCATCGAGTTCGCCCTGCCACGCGAGAATGATAGGCGCTGCATTGCCACCACCGTCATGAATGTGTGCAGAACCGGTGATACCAATAGAATCGGCAAGCGTGACGCTTGTAAGAGTGATGTCGGCACCCGCAACCGCGATAGACTCGCCTGCGGCAAAGATGCTGTCAAGGACAGTCGCTGTCCCGCCGAGCGAGAGCGCATTGGTGTGTAAATAGATACCGTGGATACCTGAGTGCGCGAACTCAAGCACCCCGGTCGAGGCAATGCCGCCAGCGAGCACCGTGTTCTCGATGATGGAATCGGTGAATGTAAGCGTGCCCTCGCTCTCAA
>DATEBU010000058.1:0-15697 GCA_036516675.1 Minisyncoccota bacterium | reverse complement strand
CCACTAGGTAGACCGAGGTGGCCCGTTCCCGAGCCTCTCTATCGAGCTCGGTGCCAGGCCGGACGAAGAAGGAGACGTCGGCAATGTGTACGCCCACCTCACTATTTCCATCTGGAAGCTGGCGCACCGAGAGCGCATCGTCAAAGTCTTTTGCGTCATAGGGGTCAATGGTCATCGTCGGGACAGTGCGGAAGTCACGCCTGCCCTGCGTAGCTTCAGCGGAGTAGGGACGCGCTTTGGCAACCTCCTCGGCAAGCATCGCGCGACCCTCGGCTTCGAGTCGTTTGGCCTCGGCGGCTACTCCGGGAGGGAAGTCTGGATGGAATCCTTGGTCCAAGACGAGCGCGCGCATCTCAACGTCGTGGACGCCTGCGCGGCCTATCACCTCCTCGACTGTGCCGCGGGGCATCGGAGCTGCCGTGGGCCAGTCGATAAGGCGCGCCAGCACCTTGTCGCCCGCCTCTCCTCCGTCAATATCTGTAATCTCAAGCGCGACATGCATCCGCTTATAGTCGGGTTCAAGGATACAGTGTCCGGGGACATCTTCTACCAGTGTCCCGACAAACGTCGCGCGCGCGCGCCTTACGATCTCGGTCACGCGACCCGAGGCCCGGGGCGGCATCCGGCCAGAGGGGTCTCGGTGCATACCTGTAAGCTCCACCCGCACGATATCGCCGTGGAGGGCATGGAGAGTTGCCTCAGCCGGTATGAGGAGGTCCTTGTTCTTATCTCGGTCCTTGGGCGCACGGCCCGCCGAAGTATCGAAGGGAGGGGTGAAGAAACCGGTGCCCTTCTTGGTGAGACTGATAGGGCCTTCGTAGGTCTCGGGAGACGCCATTTGAGCTACTCTAGCAATAATCCGCCATTCCTGCTATAGTGGGGCCTACATGTTGATGATTCGATTCCAGCGTATTGGCCGCACCAATGACCCGGCCTATCGCATCAGCGTCCTTGAGAAGGCGCGCGCCGCGCGTGCGGGCCGCATCGTTGAAGACCTCGGGAGCTATAACCCGCGGACCAAGGCCTTCGCCCTTGACGAGACACGCACCAAGGAGTGGATGGCCCGGGGAGCCCAGCCTACCGATACGGTGCGCAACTTGTTTATCGCTAAAGGTGTGATGACCGGCTCGCAGGTGGATGTCTTCCCATCCTCCGCGCGCCGCAAGGCTGTCGAAGCGGAGAAGAAGGCGGCCGCTGATGCAGCCCAGAAGGCCGCTACCGACGCTGCTGCTGCAGCAGCTGTGCCGGTAGCAGAAGCCGCCCCATTAGAATCTCCAGTGGTAGAATCGGAAGATGGAGCCGGACCAAGCATTTCTTGAATACGCAGTCAAAGCGCTCGTTGACCACCCCGAGGCGGTGGAGACGGTGCGTGTTATAGACCAGATGGGAGTCCTCCTCACCCTTACGGTCCACCCCGAGGACATGGGCAAGATTATCGGCAAGAGCGGCAAGACCGCCGAGGCCCTTCGGATTCTTCTCAGGGTTGTTGGTATGAAAGGAAACGCCCGCGTAAATTTGAAAATCAATGAGCCCGTCGGTGGCAAGCGCGAGGCCGAGTTCAAGAGCGTGGACGAGGCGGTGGATGGAACGTGAGATTTCATCTTATTACATTATTTCCCGAAGCGTGCGAGGCGTACTTGAACGCGTCGATTTTGGGCCGTGCGAGGAAGGAGAAGAAAGTGGTAGTTGCGTACCAGAACCCGCGCGACTTCGTAGATAACAAATGGGGCAAGGTAGACGAGCGGCCCTATGGCGGCGGCCCCGGCATGGTAATGACTGCCCTGCCAGTTGTCAAAGCTGTCCAAAAAGCCCTCAAGTTAAAAAGTGGACATCCGATGTCCACTTTTGGGAAGAAGCGGGTAATTACCTGGTTCTCGCCAGGAGGGAAGCCATTTACGAACAAAGCGGCCGACCAACTTGCGAAGTTTGATGAGGTAGTGCTCGTCTGTGGGCGTTACGAGGGCATTGATGAGCGGGCGAAGAAAATCCTAAAGACACTTGCGCCCATTAAAGAGTTCGCGGTGGGCGAGGCCGTATACACCGGCGGTGAGATCCCCGCAATGGCAGTAGTAGACGCCGTAACCCGCCGCCTCCCCGGAGTCCTCGGTAAGGACGAGTCAGTCGAGGAGCGGCGAGTCGCCTCCTGCGCCGTTTACACCCGCCCGGAGACCATTGAGTTTAAAGGGAAGAAATACCGCGTCCCCAAGGTCCTGCTCTCGGGCCACCATGCGAAGATTGACGCTCATCGGAGTAAAAAGAGGAGCAAGAAATAGCCCAATTATGGTATCCTGGTAGCGTTATGGACCCACAACCCCAACCACTCGACCTCGCCCAAGTACCCAAACAGCTCTGCGAGAATGTGCTTATCGGCTTTAATGGCGAATCATTCTTGATGGGCATGGTCGTGGGTACCAACCTCACCCCCTACGCGCTCACGCCCGAGCACGCCAAGCGCCTCGCCAAGCTCTTGACCGAGAAGGTCGCGACCTTTGAGAGCCAGTATCGCCCGATAGACGAGAATCCAAAAATCCCCTCACCGATGCAAATCTCCGACCTCGGCGGCACCCCGCCCGCCGAATAAACAGAATTAAGAATCTATCAAAATGGTCCTATAGGATGAAATTGATAGCAACAACCCAGAAGGCAGCAGGACAGGGTACGAGACTCATTCAGGCTTCATCCACAGGTGGGTATAGTGGCGCTTGACGGGTACCTCAGCGGGGAGTATCTTTTTAGTATTAGATACGAGTGAGTACTGGAGGGCGGGGCGAACGCAAGATTCATACGGGCAGACGAACATCGCAACGCGGGAGTGGATTTCTCCGTGCGTTACCATTGCGTATATACGACGTTTTCTTACATTTTTACCCACCTCACCCAGACTGCACATGGCCAAGAAGCAACTCGTCCAGAAGACTTTCGGCGCCTACCGCGCGCCCTCCGTCCCGTTCCCCGACCTGGTGGGGCACCAACACGAGTCCTTCGCCTGGCTCCTCGCCAACGGCCTCGATGAGCTCTTCAAGGAGTTCTCTCCCATTGCTGACTATTCGGGTAAGAAGTTTGAGCTCCGCATTGACGGCTTTGAGGTAGGCGAGCCCAAGTACGATGAGGCTTTCGCGCGCGAGAATATGCGCACCTACGAGGCGCCAGTCAAGGCGACCATCACGCTCATGAACAAGACACTCGGCTCCGAGAAGTCGCAGGACCTCTTCCTCGCCGACATGCCACTGATGACTCCCCACGGTTCCTTCATTGTCTCTGGCGTTGAGCGCGCCATTGTCCCCCAGCTTGCCCGCTCCTTCGACGCGTTCTTCACCTCCGAGTATCTGCGTGGCCAACAGTACTTCGGCGCCAAGATTATTCCCTCACGTGGTGTTTGGATCGAGATTGATTCCGAGCCCGGTACTGCTGGCGAGGCGGGCGCAATCTTCGTCAAGATAGATCGCAAGCGCAAGTTCCCGGTCACTCAGCTCCTTACCGTTTTCGGTGCGGGTCTCGGGGAGGCCGTCGCCACGCACTTCTCCGGTAATGACATCGCGCTCGCAGCCATCAAGGCGACTCTGGCTCACGACGAGGGCAAGTCGGTCGAGGAAGCGTACGTTGAGATCTATCGCCGCATGCGCGACGGTGATTTGGCGACCCCCGAGAACGCGAAGAACTTCGTTCAATCACTCTTCTCGGCCGAGCGCTACGACCTCAATAAGGTGGGCCGACACCGCCTGAACGCGCGCTTCGGCTTGCCAACCACCCCGAAAGCCCTCGAGAAGCGAACCCTCACACTCTCTGACCTGGTCTCCATCGTTGCCGAGATCGCGCGGCTTAACACCGACACGGAGGCGCGCCCCGACGATATTGACCACCTCGGCTTTCGCCGGGTGCGGTTTGTGGGTGAACTCTTGCAGGCCCGGATGCGCGTCGGGATGAGTCGCATGAAGCGCAATATCCAGGACCGCATGTCTACGATTGAGAGCGAGACTACGCTTCCGGTCGCGCTGGTGAATCCACGCCCTTTCCAGGCGGCGGTGCGCGAATTCTTTACTGCCAATCAGCTCTCGCAGTTCATGGACCAGCAGAACGTGCTCGCCGAGCTTGAGAATCTGCGCACGCTCTCGGCACTTGGCCCCGGAGGCCTCACCCGTGAGCGGGCCGGCTTTGAGGTGCGCGACGTGCACCCCTCCCACTACGGGCGCCTGTGTCCCATCCACACGCCAGAAGGCCAGAACATCGGCCTCATCCTCCGGCTCGCTACCCATGCGCGCACCAACAGCTTCGGCGTTATCGAGACACCGTATGTACGGGTCAAAAGTGGAGCAGTCACCGAAGAGATTGTCTATGTGAATGCGCTCGAAGAGGAGAACGAGACCATCGTCTCAAGCGTTACCCCGCTCGACGAGAAAGGTCGCATTATCCCGGATACGGTCGAGGCGCGCCATCACGGCGAGCCGGCCATCGTACCCAAGGCCTCCGTCACGTTGATTGACGCCTCGACCTATCAGATGTTCTCGGTGGCGACCGCGATGATTCCCTTCGTCAATCACAATGACGCCAACCGCGCCTTGATGGGCTCCAACATGCAAAAGCAGGCCACTCCCGTACTTATCCCCGAGATGCCGCTCGTCGCTACCGGGATTGAGGCGCACGCCGCAGGCGCCACCGGGAGACTGGTGACCGCCGAGGAGGCGGGCGAGGTTACCTACGTAGATGCTTCACGGGTTGTGGTTACGAACAAGGAGAGCAAGAAGCGCGAGTACGCGCTCCAGGGCCTTACGCAGACCAACCAGAACTCCGCCTTCCTCCAGCGACCAACGGTGGTGACCGGCGAGCGGGTCAAGAAAGGTGACGTGCTCGCCGACCACTCCTCAAGTCAGGGCGGGCAGCTCGCCTTGGGCCAGAACGTCCGGGTCGCTTTCATGAGCTGGAACGGCGCCAACTACGAAGACGCCATCATCATCAGCGAGCGGCTCGTGGAGGACGCCAAGTTCACCACGGTGCACATTGAGGACTTTGAGTGCGTGGTGCGCGATACCAAGCTCGGGCCCGAGACTACCACCCACGACATCCCGAACGTCGGCGAGCTCCGCCTCAAGAACCTCGACGAAGAGGGTGTCATCCGCATCGGTGCAGAAGTGCGCCCCGGCGACATTCTCGTGGGCAAAGTAACGCCCAAGGGCGAGACGCAACTCACCCCCGAAGAGCGTCTCCTGCGCTCTATCTTCGGCGACAAAGCCAAGGACGTGAAGGACACCAGTCTCCGCATGGAGGGCGGCAAGCGCGGACGCGTCATCGGCGTTCGGGTATTTTCAAGAGAAAAGGGCGACCAGCTCGAGACGGGCATCATCAAGAAGATTGTCGTCATGGTGGCCCAGGTTCGTAACGTCTCGGTGGGTGACAAGCTCGCGGGTCGCCACGGCAACAAGGGCGTCATCAGCCGCGTGCTCCCCGTGGAGGACATGCCCTATGATGAGAACGGCAACCCCGTAGACGTCATTCTCACTCCGCTCGGCGTCCCCTCTCGTATGAACCTGGGGCAGATTCTCGAGCTCCACTTGGGGCTCGCGGCCAACACCCTAGGCTACCAGGCCGTGGTGCCGCCCTTTGCGGGCGCCTCCCCGGAGGAGATTCGCGATGAGCTTGAGGCCGCTGGTTTCGACCGCTCGGGCAAGATTACCCTCTTTGACGGCACCACGGGCGAAGCCTTCGCGCAGAAGATTGCCGTGGGGTACATGTACGTCTTGAAGCTCCACCACATGGTGGAAGACAAGATTCACATGCGCTCCATTGGTCCCTACTCGCTCATCACCCAGCAGCCCTTGGGCGGCAAGGCGCAGAACGGCGGCCAGCGTTTCGGCGAGATGGAAGTATGGGCACTCTTGGGCTACGGCAGCGCCTACATGCTCCGCGAGATGCTCACCATTAAGTCCGACGACATCACGGGCCGCTCGGCCGCCTTCGACGCAATTGTGAAGGGCGAGGCCATTAGTCACTCGGGCACTCCAGCCTCCTTCGCCGTGTTGACCAACCAGATTCGTGGGCTTGCGCTCGACGTGGAGCCCGTGCAGCTCCCCCCAGAGCCCGACGCATGAAATATTTAAACATTTAAAATGTAACCCATGGCCCTCTCTCCCCGCTCCTTCTCGCCTCGCCCAATGCTCCGCCAGAGTGCGGACCTCTGGAACGCGCTCACGCTCCGCCTCGCCTCGCCCGAGCGCATTCTCTCGTGGAGCCATGGCGAAGTCACGAAGCCCGAGACCATCAACTACCGCACCCAGCGCTCCGAGAAGCATGGCCTCTTCGACGAGAAGATATTCGGTCCTGAGAAGGACTACGAGTGCTACTGTGGCAAGTACAAGGGTATCCGCTACAAGGGCATCGTCTGCGACAAGTGTGGCGTGGAGATTACGCGCTCCATCGTCCGCCGCGAGCGCATGGGCCACATTGAGCTCGTATCGCCTATCGCTCATATCTGGTTCCTCCGTTCGGTGCCGTCCCGTATGGCACTACTGCTGGGCACCTCTGGGACAGACATCGAGAAGGTGGTGTACTTCGCGGGTTACATCGTGACCAAGGCCTTGGACGCAGAGAAGAAGCGTCTCCTCGCCGAGCTCGAGAGCGAGTACAAGGCCAAGTACAAGTCCTCTTCAAAAGAGATAGAGCGCGATGCGCTCAAAGAGCGGATGACTATTACAAAGGCCGAGATTGAGGGTGTCGTGGTTGGTCGCGTGCTCGACGAACTCGAGTACCACCGCTTCTCGGTGAAGTACGGCGGCCTCTTCGAGGCAAGGACTGGCGCCGAGGCCATCTACGATATCTTCCGTACCCTCGACTTGAAGGAGCTCGAGGCGACCCTCCTTGCCCGCTACAGCAAGGCGGGTGCCGCCGAGCGTGAGAAACTCGCGAAGCGCCTCTCCTTGATCGCCGGCATGCTCGCGGCAGGGATTCGCCCCGAGTGGCTCTTCCTCACCCGCATCCCGGTCATCCCGCCCGCGCTGCGGCCAATGGTCGCGCTCGAGGGTGGTCGTCACGCTACGAGCGACTTGAACGACCTCTATCGCCGCGTTATCAACCGCAACAACCGCCTCCGCAAGCTCATCGACATCCATGCGCCGGAGGTCATTCTCCGTAATGAGAAGCGCATCCTCCAGGAGGCGGTAGACGCGCTTCTTGATAACTCTATTCGCAAGGGCTCGAGCTCGGCTGGGGCGCTTACGCCCGCGCAGCGCCGCCCACTGAAGAGCCTTGCCGACTACCTGAAGGGCAAGCAGGGTTACTTCCGCCAGAACCTTTTGGGTAAGCGCGTAGATTATTCGGGCCGCTCCGTGATTGTCGTCGGGCCTGACCTTGAGCTCGACGAGTGCGGTTTGCCTAAGCACATGGCGCTCGAGCTCTTTCGTCCGTTTGTCATCGCCGGACTCCTCTCCCGCGAGCTCGCCTTCAACATCCGCGGCGCCGGGCGCCTCATCGAAGACGGCGTGCCGGAGGTCTGGGAAATCCTCGAAGAGGCCATCCAGGGCAAGTACGTCTTGCTGAACCGCGCACCAACCCTTCACCGTCAGGGCATCCAGGCCTTCCGTCCCCGCCTCATTGAGGGCGATGCGATACGACTCCACCCGCTTGTGTGCCCGGCCTTCAACGCAGACTTCGACGGCGACCAGATGGCCGTGCACGTCCCGCTCTCTGAGGAGGCGCAGTGGGAGGCGCGCGAGGTAATGTCTGCCAACAAGAACATCTTGAAGCCAGGGAGCGGCGCGCCAGTAATCGCAACCTCCCACGACATTGCGCTCGGTGCATACTGGCTTACGAAGTTTGTCGAGGATGCCAAGGGCGAAGGGGAGTACTTCCCGTCGCCTAACCGCGCCATCCTCGCGCACGACTACGACGGCATTGACCTGCGTGCCAAAATATTCGTCCTCCCGACTGCGGGGAAGGAGAAGTACGCCGAATTCGCCGGCAAGCCGTTTGAGACCACGGTGGGCCGACTCCTCTTCAATACCGTCTTGCCTGCTGACTACCCGTTTGTGAACGCGGCGGTGACCAAGAAGGTGCTCTCGAGCATCGTCAACGATTGCATCGTTCGTTACGGCCTCGACGCGGTGCCCGCTATCGTTAACGATATCAAGCACTTCGGCTTCGAGTACGCGACCAAGGCCGGCATCACATGGAGCCTCGACGATGTATCGGTGCCTGCGGGTAAGAAGGGAGTCGTTGAGGCAGCGCGCGAGAAGGTGGCGAAGATAGAACAGGATTATCAAGACGGTCTCCTCTCTGTTGAAGAGAAGCGCCGGATGGTTATCGAGATTTGGCACGGCACCAAGCAGGAGACCGAGGCGCTTGTAGAGGCCGCACTTAACCCCGCAGGCTCGGTCTCCGACATCATCAAGTCCGGCGCGCGCGGCTCGCTCGGCAACCTGACCCAAATGGCCGGTATGAAGGGACTCATTCAGAACACGGCCGGCGAGACGATTGAAGTGCCCATCATATCCTCGATGATTGAGGGCTTCAACCCCATCGAGTACTTCATGTCTACCCACGGCTCCCGTAAGGGACTCGCGGACACCGCGCTTGGCACTGCGAAGGCTGGCTACCTCACGCGCCGCCTCTTCGATGTGGCACAAGACTCCATTATTACGGAGGCTAACTGCGGCAGTAAGCGCGGCATCACCATCGGTCGTGCGAGCGCCTCGGGGCTTGCGATAGACTTCGCAGAGGCTATTCGCGGACGTATGCTCGCCGAGGCGGTCGTAGAAGGGGACAAGACGCTCTTCAAGAAGGGACACTACCTCTTGGTAGACGATGCGCAAGCTATCGCCGCGAGCTCGGTGGCTGCGGTGATGGTGCGCTCGCCCATGTCGTGCTAGACGCGCTATGGCGTGTGCCAGGCCTGCTACGGCATGGACCTCACCAACCGTGAGCTCATTGATCTCGGCGAGGCGGTTGGCACCGTCGCCGCCCAAGCCATCGGCGAGCCGGGTACCCAGCTCACGATGCGTACCTTCCACGCTGGCGGCACCGCTACGGTCGGCGGTGATATCACCTCCGGTCTCCCACGTGTGGAAGAGGTGTTCGAGAAGCGCTCACCCAAGCACCCGGCCGTGGTCAGCAAGTCCGACGGTATCGTCATGGAGATTAGGGAAGCGGGCAACGAGAAGGTCGTGGTCGTCGCCCCCGAGAAGGGCCAGGGTAAGAAGGACGGCAGCGCGTACGAGTATCTCGCGCCCTTTCCTCGTGTCCCACTGGTCGCGGCCGGTGACATCGTCACGAGGGGCCAGATACTGACCGACGGCTCGGCCGACCTCGACGACCTCTTCGAGTACGCAGGCCGCGCCGTGGTGCAGGAGTACATCATCGCCGAGGCCGCGAAGATTTACGAGCTCCAGGGCTCGCCGGTCTCAAGGAAGCATCTCGAGGTGGTGGTCAAGCAGATGTTCTCTCGGGTGAAGATTACCGAGACAGGCGACACCGACTTCTCGGTGGGCGACGTCCTCGAGGACTGGGAGTACGCTAAGGCTACCAAGGAGGCGGCGGATGCCGACAAACTCCCACCCAAAGGGCGCGAGATCGTGCTCGGTATCAAGGAGAGCGCCCTCTCTCGCCGCTCCTTCCTCTCCGCCGCGTCCTTTGAGCAGACCACCAAGATTCTCATCAACGCATCCTTGCGCGGCTCAGTGGATCGCCTCCGCGGGCTCAAGGAGAACGTCATCTTAGGCAGACTCATACCGGCGGGCACCGGCTTCCCGGGCTCGAAGAAGTACGCGGCCATCGCCAAGCTCCAGGCCGAGCGCCCGGCGCCCGCACCGAGCGAGTACCCCTACACCCCGCGCTCTTCTTCCGCCTCTTCCCGCAGCATTTCTTAAACTCCCGAATTCCGCCCGAATTAATTCGGGAGTGAAAAAGCTAAAACGGCCCCGGGTTACCGTGGCCGTGTTGGTACCTGGTCAGGCAAGCGTACAATAGAGATATGGCAGGGGATACGGTCGCGGAGGTCAAGAGTAAATTGAGCATCACAGATGTGGTCGCGCCGTATGTGAAGTTGCGAAGAGCCGGGAGGAGCATGGTCGGCTTGTGCCCCTTTCATAAAGAGAAGACACCCTCTTTTCATGTAAGCCCCGAGCGTGGGAGCTATCACTGCTTCGGCTGTGGGGAGGGCGGGGACATGTTCTCCTTCATCGAGAAGGCCGAGGGGCTCGACTTCAAGGGCGCGCTCACCATGCTCGCCGAGAAGGCTGGTGTGCGGGTCGAGTACGCCCCCGGTGGCAAGGAGCGCTCCGACAAGCGCGAGCGGCTGCGGGACGCGATGAATCGCGCGGCACAGTGGTATGCGCAACACTTGTCCGGCTCGCCGGCCGAGGGGTATGCGAAAGGTCGCGGACTCTCGCTCGTCTCTATAGAAGGATGGGGGCTTGGTTACGCGCCTGACACCTGGCGCGCGCTTCTTGAAGCTCTGGGCGCAGAGGGCTTTACGACTGCGGAGTTGCTTGCCGCGGGGCTTATCAAAGAGGCTGACGGCAAGGCTGGCACCTACTACGACCGCTTCCGCAATCGGCTCATCTTCCCAATACGCGACGGAGCTGGACGGGTGGTGGCCTTCACTGGCCGCGCACTCGCCAAAGACGAGTCGGCGAAATATCTCAATAGCCCTGAGACCGAGCTCTATCACAAATCCGATATCCTCTTCGGCCTCGACCGGGCCAAAGACACGATACGCACGCGCGGCTTCGCGCTCCTTGTCGAAGGCCAGATGGACGCGCTCCACGCCCACCAAGCAGGCTTTGAGAACGCTGTCGCCCTCTCGGGCACTGCCTTGACCCCGCGCCACATGGCGCTCATTAAGCGCTATAGCGACAACCTGATGCTCGCGCTCGACGCCGACCAAGCAGGGTTGAAGGCCTCCGCGAATGCCGCTCTCTTGGCGCTCCGCGAAGGGCTCCGGGTCAAGGCCGCGCGGTTGCCTGTGGGCGAGGACCCAGCCGACCTTATCACGCGCGACCCAAAGGATTTTGTCGCGCGCATCGCTGTTGCGCTCCCGATTGTCGAGTTCTTCCTTGTGGCGCTCGGTGAGCGAGAGAAGGACCAGCATCGGCTCCTGCGCCATGTAGAGGCGGTGGTCCTACCACTTATTGCCGCCATGGGCTCTGCGATGGAGCGCGACCGGGCCTGCCAGGCAACTGCACGGGCACTTAGCCTCTCTCCCGAGTCGGTGCGCGCGTCTCTGGTGCGGATACAGCGCGGTGTGGGCGCTGGTGCGGTAGCACCGGCGACTCGGGGCGCCATAGGTGCCCCGCAAGAGCATCAAACAGCGCGCGCAGCCCGCTCTCTGATGCTCGCAGGAGCTGTCCACGCCTACCCTGGGAGCGCCCTTGCCGCACGTATCGAAACGGAGTATAGTCGCATTACTGGAGACGACGCGGTTTTGCCGCGCCCACTCGAGCCTGTTGTCTTCGAAGCGGAGCGGCAATTCGGTGAGGCACCTGGTGAGGACGCGGCTCGTGAACTCCTGCGCGCCTTTGAAGAAGCGGTTATCCGCGAGGCGTATCAAGAAGCCGTGCGGAGTCTGCGGCAGGCAGAAGCCGCAGGCGATGTTGTTGCAACGGGTGCGGCAGAGAAGCGATGTCGAGAGCTCTCGGTACAGCTCGCTGGGCTCTCATCTTGATTTCACCCTCGTCTATTCATACTACACCATGGCAACGCCTAAGAAAAAGAACCCTTCTTCGCTGAAGCTACGAAGGGCAAGGAGGGTCACCAAGACCAAGAAGCCCGCTACGAAAAAGCGGGTGCCCTCTCGCGCTGCCCCTAAGAAAAGGAAGGTGGTACGAGCTCGCAGTACTACGCAGCTCCGGAGTGCCTCTAAGAAGGTTGTCCGTGCCGCAGCCATCGGCGCCCGCGCCAAGGCGGCCTCCGCCAAGACGCACTCGGCCGAGGAGCTCCTCAAGAAGGGAAAGGAGCGTGGCTACATTACCTACAGCGAGATCCTGAAGGCCTTCCCGAACGTGGAGGAGGATGTGGACTTCTTCGACTTGCTCTACGAGCGGCTGGTCTCCGCCGGCATTGACGTGCTTGAGGGCGGCATCCTCGAGGATAACGCTGACCAGTACCTCGCTACCCGCAATATCAAGGATAGGCAGTCTACGGGCTACGATTCTATACAGATTTATTTGCGCGAGATTGGGCAGTACCCCTTGCTCACGGCGGCCGAGGAGCGCGAACTCGCCAAGCGTATCGAACAGGACGACAACGAGGCAAGGAACATCTTGGCTCGCTCCAACCTGCGTCTCGTGGTCTCCATTGCGAAGAAGTACGTGGGCCGCTCTCCTGACCTCACCCTCCTCGACCTTATCCAGGAGGGTAATATCGGCCTCTTCAGGGCGGTAGAGAAGTTCGATTGGAGGAAGGGCTACAAGTTCTCCACCTACGCAACGTGGTGGATACGCCAGGCTATCACCCGCGCCTTGGCCGACCAGTCACGCACCATCCGCATCCCCGTGCACATGGTCGAGACCATCGCCAAGTATAAGCAGGTCTCGCGTCGGCTGGCGCAGGCCCTAGGCCGCGACCCGCAGCCCGAGGAAATAGCGGTAGAGATGGGGGTGGAGCCCGAGAAGATCTACCAGATCGAGAAGATTAATCAGGACACCCTCTCCTTGGAGAACCCCATCGGCTCAGACGACGACGACCGTTCTACGCTCGGTGACTTCATCGCCGACGACAAGCTGCCCTCGCCTATTCAGGAGTCCTCTGAGCGCATCCTGACCGAGCAGGTGCGCCAGATTCTTGAGGACCTCTCGCCTAAGGAACGCAAGATCCTCGAGATGCGGCACGGACTCACCGATGGCATCTACCACACCCTTGAGGAGGTGGGCAAGGAGTTCGGCGTCACCCGCGAGCGCATCCGCCAAATTGAGGCCAAGGCGCTCGAGAAAATCCGACTCCACGACAAGGCACGGCACTTGAAGTCATATTAAAGTATCGAAGTCAGACTTCGGTAATGTGAATCGCGATACTCGCTCCATGGCTGTGAAGAAAGCAAGGCAGAGGGTGGCGAAGAAGAAGCCTGCCAAGAAGCCACTGCCGATAGCGCACTGGAGCCATTCGTCCCTGATGGCCTTCTTGCGTAATCCGCTGGTCTGGCACAAGCGGTATGTCGAGAAGATTTATGACACGCCGGCGAACCCCTCTTCTCTTATCGGGCGCGCGGGGCACAAGGCGCTCGAACACTTCTACTCCGGTGCCCCCGAGGAGGTAGCCACCCGACTCGGGCTCGAGTACTTGCGGGGGGTAGCGGACCTCGATATCAACTTCGGCAAAGCAACGAGCAAGCGCGCGCAGAAGGCGCGACGCGAGACGATGGAGGCCGATTACCTACGCGCCATCGGGCACTATCTAAAGAAGCCCCCGCGCCACCAGGTGGTCGCGGTCGAGCTCCGGGGCACCGTCGCAGTTGAGGGCCTGCCCTTGCCCCTCACGGCCGTCTCAGACCTCGTCGTCGAGAGTCGGCTTGAGATGGGCGCCGTGGATGTGGTGGACCACAAATTCGTCGAAGCCTTCTCGAAAGGCGGGGCGGGGAAGACACTCTTTGTGATACAGGCGCTCTTTAACTACTATACCGTCCGCGAGCTCACGGGGCGCCCGGTGCGTCGCTTCATCGTCTACGAGTGCAAGAAGCGCACCAACAAAGATGGCTCCGCGCAGCTAAAGCGCTATGTCCTCGACTACGCAACGCTCGACGAGGAGTTTGACGTCTTCCATCGGCTCATCCGGGATGCCACCACCGAGATTGCCCGAGAGCGTCTCTGGCTTCCCAACCCCTCCGACATGTTCGAGGGCGAGCATTCCTTCGACATCTACCGGTTGAAGCTCATCGAGTAGCTACGGTGCTTTGCCAAGGGCCTGCTCGACAATCTGCTTGAGGGCGTCGTATGTGTAGGCCCCGTCGAGGACGACGGGGGCCTTGCCCCGGACTAGAAGGAGTGAGTAGGGTGTGCCCGTGGCGCCGATATCGAGCGCGTCCTGGCTGTCCTCCTTGATGCGCCCGCCCACGTGGTTTGTCGCGTCAGCGTAGCAGGAGGCAAAGGCGTCCCCCGAGATGCCCGCAGCCTTCGCGAGCTCGCCATAGCGCGAGGGGAAGGCAGGCTGGGCAGCGTAGAGTTCATCAGCGAAGCGCCAGAAGGCGTCGTTACCCGCCACCTGGGCTGCGCACTCGGCCGCGTATGCATGAGAGAGGGCATTCAGGTGCTTCTGGCTCAAGGGGAATGCGCGATAGACTACCGCGACCTCCCCACCCGCTCCCTCGGTCGCGACTATCTCGTGGAGCGTGGCGGCGAAGCTTTTGCAGAATTCAGAGTCGAAGTCGCAGTACTCGACAATTATGACGGGGGCAGTCGGGTTGCCGAGGATGTGGTCGGAGGGGCCCACGGGGCGCACCAAGGATGGGTTGCCCTGCCCGCCACCACCGAGCAGCGTGAAGGGCGGCCACGGCCCGTCCATGGCGCTGTAGAGCGCCCATGCCACGATGAGGCCAGCGACCACAATTGCAACGGGGACCGTACGAGAGGGGCTCATAGCGGGAGCGCATGGGTCAGCGAGGGCGTGGTCGCGGCTGCTGTCAGCCAGTGCGTGGTGTCGAGTTTGATATCACGAGTCTCGCGCAGGTCCTTATACTTCAGCACTCCGTGGGCGAGTGCGTAGTCGTAGAGCGCGCGCGTAAGGCGCACGTCCTCGATACAGTACTCCTTGACCTTGTCGAATTTGCCCTCGCGCCACCAGTCCTGCGCCTGTACGCCATCCCCTGACTTGCCTTTGCCAAGCGTGGCCTCGGCGAGCGACTGGAGTCGGATACGCCGGCCCAAGACCGCGGCCACCTCCGAGAGCAGGTCGAGCGAGCGGACACGCGAGAGGTCGCCTGGGTAGTAGCGATTCAGGAGTGGGATGTCGAAGGTGTCGGAGTTGAAGCCGATAAGCATATCTGCGCCTTCAATAATCGGCCACAGCCGCGGCAACTCTTCACGAGTGTACGCGGTGTACGCACCCGTCTCGGAGTCATGGACGCCTACCACCGTGAGCTCTTGGAGGGCGACGTCAATATGTCCGCGGACCCGACTCTCTGAGATGGACTCAATGTCGAAGGTAATGGCACGCATGAGCGTTATGCGGGCGACTTCCCAAGCGCTCCCGCGACCTCCTCGCGCACGAGCTCGCGCTCCTCGCCGCTTGCGAGGTCGCGTAGTCGCACGCGACCAGAGGCGAGCTCGTCCTCTCCGAGCACAATCAGGTAGGGGATCTGGTGCTTGGCGGCCGTCTTAATCTGCTCCGCAAGCTTCTTCTCGCCGAAGTCGACGGCGACATTGACGCCCCGCTCACGGAGCTCCCCGGCGAATGCCTGTGCCGAGAGTGCCAGCCCCTCCTAGGGGATGGCGATGTAGAGGTCAGTCGCTGGCTTGTACGCGGGAAGCAGGCCGTGCGTCTAGAGGAAGTCGCGTAGCGTCACGTCGCCCATACCGAAGCCCACCCCGGGCAGCGGCTCGGTGTCGAAGAGCTTGGTCAGATTGTCGTAGCGGCCGCCGCCGAAGAGCGAGCGGCTGTTTGAGGGGTCGGTGTCGAATACTTCGAAGACCATGCCGGTGTAGTAGGCAAAGCCGCGCACGATGCCTATATCCCATATCAAGTTTCTAATACCAGCATCAGCAAATTCACTAATCATTTTCTT
>DATEBU010000057.1:0-5288 GCA_036516675.1 Minisyncoccota bacterium | reverse complement strand
GCTCCTTCATGCCGTAAATCCCGCCTGCCTCCTCCGACGCCGCTTCCACGTCGTCGATTGTGACCGAGCGCCGGCCGGAGTTGGGGCGAGGAGACTGAGAGTGGCCGCCGCCGACGATGCGGTTGATGGCGCGTTCGAGTCGACGATGCGTCACTGGCGTATCGTCGTCTTCCTCGCCGTCGTCTTCATCATCGTCGTCATGCGCGGGAGACTTCTCCACCGGCGCACGAACCCGGGCAGCGGCCACCTTCAGGATGGACTGCTGAAACTTGATGGGATCGGAGTGATCGAGGCCCTCAGAGTCCGGCGTAATGGCCTTATCCCCAGAGAGACCAAACTCTGCATTGACAACCTTGAGCGTATTGGAGGTGAAGTCAAGGCGCGCCTTGTCCGCGGTGGTCGTCTCTTCAAGTTCGGCCAGCCGCTTGTGCATGGCGCCCAGCGCATCACCAACTGTGGGATTGCCATCCTTGTCGGGCATCTTAGCCGCCCCGCTCCTGCATGGCGACGTTCGGGCCGGTGTAGGGGTGAGAGGCATCCACACCGGACTTGGTGCCGATCATGGAGTCCGGCACGGGGCCTTTGGCGTAGCCGT
Source organism: Minisyncoccota bacterium (assembly GCA_036516675.1). Classification (GTDB taxonomy): domain Bacteria; phylum Patescibacteriota; class Minisyncoccia; order Phycocordibacterales; family Phycocordibacteraceae; genus C7867-001. The sequence continues at coordinate 4,693 of DATEBU010000057.1, read as the reverse complement.
CTTTCTTGAACGAGAGCGTGCTTCCGCTTCCCGATGCCCTCTTCGTCTTGCTGCCAACTGGACCGGACATTGATGGCCTCCTTGAGATAAATTGGCTCAAGAGTACACGCACACGCGTTTGGTGTCAACTTTATGTCTAGTTGCATACCGTAGAAGCTATGGTTAAAAGGGCGCAAAGAGGGCCTCTGGCTGCCGAAAAGCCAGAGGCCCGAGGAGGAGACCAAGAACGGGCGGTCCTCCGTTCTTGTCGGTGGCATCTTACTCTTTAGAAAGCTCCGGGTGCATCACGTCGCCCAGCTTGTAGCCCTCAGCCTTCTTGCCGTCTCGCTTCCACGTCGTGAGCTGGACCTTCCCCTCGTCGACGCCGATCTTCTGGTGGTCGTACTGGTACGGATCGCGAGTACTAGTTTCAGGCTGCTTCTTCGCCAAGACCCTCCCCCTCCTGTTCAAGCAGGCCGTCGAGAACGGCCTGCCAATTCTTCACCGCCGCTCGACGGAATATCCTCGCCCGCGCAGCCAGCGGGGCCTTTGCCGGCGAGGTTGACGGCAGCGACGACGCTAGCTTAATGATCGTATCGTAGCGTGTCCAGTCGTTAGGACCGCTTCCCACAGTATATCTGGGGACGGCGCCGCTTTGATAACCCTCCCATTCCTTAGCCGTGAGCGTTCGGCCCATCCCGAAGAACAGTTGGTACTCCGGGTATGCCGGATCGTCTATCTCGGCCAGAAGCCGCTTCGTGTTGGCGTACTTCTGGGCGTTTCGGTACACACGGATGATCGGGGGCACGCGGTTGTCTGGCTGCCCTTTGAAGTAGGCGGTGGTCTTGTCAAAGTCATCCCAATCGCTTGGCTCCCCCATCGGATTAAGGTCCTTGTCGGCGTAACGGGGGAACTGCGACTCGTCCTGCACACGGTCTCGGAGGTTCATCGCCCGGCCGATCATCTGCGCAAGCGGGCCGTTGTCGTCCGAGACCAGGCGGTATTGCAGGAGCTTCTTGACGTACTGCGGTTCTAGCCCCACGTCGGCTGCGGCCTGCTGAATCACGGCGTTTCTCGCACGGCGCATCTCGTCGGGAGATGCAGTCTTATCGTCAATGCCGTTGGGATTGGAGTAGTTCGCTACAAGCACGTCGAGCCACATGCCGGGTATGCCAAGCTCGGGGATCTTGTCCCCCGCCTTCAAGGCTTGGAAGTGGGTGCGCAGCGTGTTAGCGGACAACCCAATCTGGGTGCTGATCTTGAATAGCTCCTCGTCCCGCACCGCTTGAGTAGCCGGGCTGTCCTCGTCGGGGTTCACGCGGCCACCAGCTCCCCGGTATTGGGCATAGAGTCGTTCGATGTCAGTGCCGGGAGGGAGATCAAGCGCGCCCGTCAAGACCGCGAGCGGCACGCCCGGCATTCGCTCCATGAACGCCGTGCGATCCTTGGGGTCGATGATCGCTTTGGAGTAGGTGCTTCCCGCCAACGACTTGATGAATCCAGACCGCTCGCGGGACATGTTGAGATAGTCCTGGAGAGCATTCTGCGCGGTGTACTTATCAGGCCCAGTGCCGCTGTTCTGATAACGCTCGAATATTTCTTTCTCCTTGGGTTTGAACACGGTAATGTCTGCGTGCTGGTAGTCCTGCCAGAGCTGCTGCGTTTGAAGGTATGACTCCTGATCCTCTGGTGTGAGGTGCTTAACCTTTTGGCCGATGCTCTGAGCGCCGATGCCCGCCTTTAAGAGCGGCAGGTTTGCCCACCACGGCCGCACGTCGACCTGCGCCGTCTGCGCCTTGTATCGCTCGATGTCGGCAGGGTCGTTCTGGTTAGGCACCGGCACGTCGGAAGCATTCTTCGTCTTGCCCAGCGTTCCCTCAAACGCCCCCTTCAGAACGTCCGGAATCTGGGAGAGCTGCACCCCCACCGTTCCGCCAATACCTCGCACTACGTAGTCGATCTGCACGGGAGAGACCTCACCTACGCCGGCCTCTCCCATCGCCTTCGCCAGCGTCTTACTGATCCATGTCGAGCCGCGGCTTGTGCGCTCAGAAGGGGGAAGAAACTTGTCGTAGGTCGGTTCTATCGGCTGCTGCATCTGATAGTCGTAGTTCACTTGAAGTTCGGCCATCGTTCCGGTCAAGGGGTTGGCAAGGAAAGGCGCCGCCGCCCACTTCATCGGATTTGCGAGGTCGTCGGGAGCAACGTAAAACGGCAGCGACTGCGAGATACCTTCGGCAATCGCCCGCTGAGTCGTGCGCTCCGTCCGGTCGCCCGGAGCGAGTGGGCTCCCCTTAGCGGTGACGTGGTACAGCTCGTCGAGCGCGTGCTGCATGGGCATCGTCAGCGCAACTGCGTAGTCGTTCTTCGGCAGAGAAAGATAGACCGGCCGTTTCTTCCCGTTGTCGTCGTCGTACTCGGACATGACCATCACGAAGTTGCGGTCCCTGACCTCTTGTGGGATCTCGTCGTAGGCATCGGAGAAGTGCGCCCGGTTCCACCCATAAAAGGCGAGCGACGGCAACCCCACAGTCATATAGGTCGCTGCGGCAAACCCGGTTGGGTCCCTGGATAAAGACTGCGCAGAGAGGAGGTTTCCTTGTACGCGCGCATTGAAGTACGGCGTGACCATGTTGAGGAGCCGGACCCAAGTTCCCGACTTCGAGAAGTCCACTGTGGAGGTGCGGCCGGATTGAATTGCCTCGCGGGTTGGGAAGCCGGCCTTGGTGGCAGCGCGGAAGATCGCCACCCGAGGCCAGTTGTCGACGGCATTGGAGAGCGCTTCGATCGCGGTAGCCGGATCGGTGAACCTGATGCGGCCTGGGTCTTCTTTCATTTTCCCGAGATACTGACGGCGGTTGGCCGCGACGAACGTCGCTCCTCCCCCGCGCTCTTGGACGAACTTCTGCTGCCAGGTTACGCCGGGCTCGGCCTCCAGCGCGTGCTTGAGCGCTCGCTGGGCGGTAGGGAACATCTTGAGCGCGTCTACGGCCTTGCCCCCCAAGGCGTTATCGAGCATCCCCACCGCAAGGCTCTCGAAGAACTGCTTGTGGAATAGCGTCTTCTTGAGCGGGTCGTTCACGATCGCAGTGGGGATGTCGCGGATGAAGTTGGTTGCGATAAACGGAAGGGAGATGCCGGTAGTCAACGTGCGAAAGAGCGCCGCGGGAGCGCCGGCGAAGCGCATGGCGTCTCCTACGCTCTTGCTGTCGAGATTCTCTAGCGCATCGGCCATCCAGCGCGGGGCTTGCCGATATACCGTCTCTCCTCCGGCCAGGAATGGGACCTTGACGAAGCCGTTGAGCGCGCGGCCTTCCTTGGCGACTGGCTTCCACCACTCCCCCCACGTCCCCGGCGCGCTCTGCGATGCGCGCTCGATCTCGTTGAACACGAGGTTGCGCTCGCGGCGCATCGCCACGTCTTGGAAGTGGCTAAGGGTTGATTCGAGGGAGGTGTCGGAGTAGCCGATGCCCTGGCGCATCGCACCGATACCGCTCTTGACTACACCGGGGGGTCCCCGTCTGGTGGTCATCGTTCCGCCGGTCTCGAACGGAGTGTCGAACCAGTGCATAGGCACGGTCCAGCGCAGCTTGGCAATAGCCGCGCTCTCTAGCGACTGCACGCCGCCTACTCCGTCATCGAGGAACTCTATGGAATGCCAGCCGCCGCCGGCGTTCTCGTCGATCTGCTTATGTGTCCAGTTTCGCAGCGATTGAGTGGCCTGGTCGAGGCGCTGGCGGATGCCAGGAGCAATCGTACTGTTTGTCTCCACGACGTTCTTTAGCAGCCCTTCTAGGTACGGCACATCATCCTTTCCGTACCACGCGACGACCGGCTTTCCATCATCGCGGCCGATTGCCATCGGGGTGGGAATGCCCTCCCGAGCCCTTTCGACGAGGCTGCGCATCTTGAGCTCTTGGTCAAACGCAGTGAACTCGGCGTCTCCTTTAAGAGACCGTCGAAGCTCCCCCAGGATGTCGGCTTGGTCCTGTTGCGTCTTGCGCGCAGCGCCTCGATACTGACTTGCTGCCCAGTACGGCTTGGGTTTCTTCGAGATCTCCGTCATCGCCTCTTGCAGGTTAAGGCCGCGGGACCGCGCCGCAGCGATCATCTCGTAGTCCCCAATCTGCTGGGCTGTCTGCAATGGCGCAACCTGATCGGACATCCTCATGCGCATGTAGTCGCGGACAAGCGCCTGCTCCCCGCCCGGGTACTTCCCTCCTTGAGTGAGCGGCACCTGGCCGGCTCCAGCGAGGATCGCATCCGCTTCCGGGTTACGGCCCGGAAGCATCAATGTGCGCGGCGTTGCTAGGCGGTACTCCGTCACGAGCCGGCCCACCGTATTGCCGGTAATCCCCCGAGCAACCGAGGACCCAATCCAACCAAGACCCCCTGCGGTAATCCCGCGTATTGCGCTTTGTTGGAGCTTTTCCCCTTGCTCCATTTCCTGCTCATCAGGGGACGCAGTTGGGAGAAATGGGGAGGCGGCACCTGCTGCCCCCAGCGCAAGCGGGGCGGTTTTGGTCACCACGTTCAGCGTCCGACCTGCCCCAGAATCGGCAATCCGAGCGGCGGGCCCCCCCACAGTGGTTGCGGCTTTGCTGGCTACTCCTCCGATCGGTTTGAGCTGCTTGATAACGCCTGCGACATCTACTGCCTCGGCGGCCTTCAGTGCCCTTCCAGCGGGCGTAGCGAATCGCCCAAGCTGCTGGGT
>DATEBU010000056.1:0-3174 GCA_036516675.1 Minisyncoccota bacterium | reverse complement strand
TAAGTCCGAACTTTTTGGTATAATGACCACCGTGGTAAGATAGAGATATGTCCATCCAGAAATTTCTTGTGCGCAAGTATGCAAACTGGAAGATGAAGGGGGTGCCAGAGGCCCAGCGTGAGATGATGCTCGCCTTGCTTGAGAAGGACCCAGCACTCATGAAGACGATTGGTGAGGAGATTGAACGGCGCAAGAAGGGTGGCGAGAGCGAGATGAAGGCTGCAATGGAGGTGCTGAAGAAGCATCGAGCAGAGCTCTCCGCACTGATGCAGAAATAGCGGCTATGGAGACGCTCCAGAGTTCCCTCCTCCTTGTACAGGCGCTTGGCGCCGTGGTGGGCGCACTCTGCACTATTTGGGGTGAGTTCGCCTACGTGCGGGCCATTGGCGACAAGCGGGTGGATGCGGCCGAGCTTGCGCACCTGAACGCAATCGCACGCGGGCTCTACTTTGGTATGACACTCCTCCTGCTGGCCTCCCTCGGCCTCGTCATTATCGCCTACCTCGCTGAGGCACAACTCCAGCCCGCGCTCACATCTAGCTACTGGAGCTTCATGGCGCTTGCGCTCCTGACCACACTCCTCACCTGGGCGCGCTCGCGCGGACACATCTCCTTCTCGGTTGGGACGGGGGCCATCTTCACGGCGTGGTGGTTCCTCGCCTATCTCGCTCTCGGGCAGCTCCCTCCGCTCTCCTTCGGCGCATCGATTGCGCTCTACCTTGTCGCCACCACCATCTTCTACGGCCTCCTGCGACTTGTCCGCCATATCATGATTTCGAGAGCGCACACGCCTGCTGGCAGCGTATAACTCTCTTTAATCTCTTTCCATGCGCATCTATATCCTCCTCGGCCATACTGACCCGGCGACCCTCTCGGGCGCCTTCGCTGACTGCTACGAGGAGCACGCAAAGAGCGCTGGCCACGAGGTGCGGCGACAGAACATTGGCGAGATGCACTTTGACCCCATTCTCCACGAGGGCTACAAGACCATCCAACAGCTTGAGCCCGACCTGGTGGACTTCCAGGAGAACGTGCGGTGGGCTGAGCACATCGTCATCTTCTACCCGACGTGGTGGGGCGCCATGCCCGCAATGCTCAAGGGCCTCTTCGACCGCGCGTGGCTCCCGCACTACGCCTTCAGCTTCGCTGACCATGGGCTCACCTGGAAGAAGCTCTTGAAAGGTCGCTCGGCGCGCATTGTCACGAGCGCCAACACTTGGCCCCCGGTGTTGCGGCTTATGTACGGGCCGCCCACCGTCCACCTTGACCTCTGCCTTCTACGCTTCGCGGGTATTCGCGCGCGTTCAACCGTCTTTGGCCCTTCCGAGCGCGCTTCTGACCGCAAAAAGGCTAAATGGTTCCGTCGTATTGCGCGCCTTGCCCGAAAAGGGAAGTAACCGTAGGGTGCGTGCATGCTTAAGATAGGCATCGTGGGGTTGCCAAACGTGGGGAAGTCCACGCTCTTTAACGCGCTCACCAAGGCCTCTGTGCCGTGCGAGAATTATCCGTTCTGCACCATTGACCCCTCCGTCGGGGTAGTGGGTGTGCCGGATGAACGACTCGACAAGCTCGCCGCCCTATCGGGGAGCGCGAAGGTCGTCCCGGCCGCTGTTGAGTTCGTAGATATCGCGGGCCTGGTGAAGGGCGCGGCCGAAGGCGAGGGGCTGGGTAACCAATTCCTCACCCACATTCGCGAAACCGATGCTGTCCTCGAAGTGGTGCGTTTCTTTGACGACCCCGAGGTGCACCACGTCGAGGGCCAGATAGAGCCAGTCAACGACATCGAGACCATTAACCTTGAGTTGGTGCTCGCCGACCTCGAGCAAGTGCGTAAGCGTCGCGAGAAACTTGTGCGCGACGTGAAGGCGAGCGTGAAGGAAGCCGTGGCCGAAGACGCGACGCTGGTCTCACTCGAGCGCACGCTTGGCGAGGGCAAGCTCGCCAAGCATGCTGGCCTCGATAAAGAAGAGCGGGCGCGGGTGAAGTATCTGAATCTGCTCACCATGAAGCCCATCCTCTACGCACTCAACAAGAAGAGCGGTGGGCACAACCTCGATGAATTTAGTGATGGGCGGGCACGGGGTGCCTATGAACTCATCGAGAAGCTCGACTCGCGCTACGTGCTCGTAGATGCGGCGACCGAACGGGAGCTCAATGATGTCGCGGACGAAGACCGCCAAGGATTCCGCGAGGAGCTCGGAGTGCACGATGATGGGCTCGCAGGGCTCATCACGGGCGCCTATGACACACTGGGCCTTATTTCGTTCTTTACCACCGGGGCTGATGAGACACGAGCATGGACCACGCCCCGCGGCTCCACGGCGCCCGAGGCGGGCGCCGCTATTCACACCGACTTCCGTGACAAGTTTATCCGCGCCGAAGTGGTCTCTACCACTGACCTCCTCGCCGCTGGTAGCTGGGCTGCCGCGAGGGAACAAGCAAAGCTCGCCACCGTCGGCAAGGACTACATCGTCCGCGATGGCGACGTGATGGTATTCCTCCACGGCTGACGTACATACGAGCGTATATACGCCCATACATACCTCAGTACATACATGGTATAATCCCGCGCATATGGACAACAAACCCAAGGTGACACCAAAGGATTTCTTCTTGTGGGTGGGGGCGATGGCGACGCTCTACGCGAGCGTATTCGCCTTTATCTCGCTCATCTTCAGCTACCTCGACTACGCGATGCCCGACGCGCTCACCTACTACACGGGCGACCCGTACTCAAGCGGCATCAGCTACGAGATGGCCTCGCTCATCGTGCTGTCCGCCATTTTCCTCACCATCTCGCTCGTCATCATCCGCGATATCGTACGTGACCCCTCTCGCGGGGAGGTATGGATTCGCCGCTGGGCCATCTATCTGACACTCTTCATCGCGGGGGCGACGATAGCGGGCGACTTGATTACGCTCATCATGTACTTCTTCAACGGTGACGTAACGCTACGCTTCGCGCTCAAGGTACTGGTCGTCCTCTTAGTTGCGGGCGGTGCCTTCCTCCACTACCTCGCCGACCTCCATAACTACTGGTCTAAGTACCCTGGGCGAGCGTTCGTAGTCCAGTGGGCCTCCGCCCTGCTTATCGTGGTGACCATTGCCGCCGGGTTCTTTGTCGTTGGTACACCCTGGGAGGCCCGTCTCTACCTCTATGACGACCAGAAGGTG
>DATEBU010000055.1:0-4294 GCA_036516675.1 Minisyncoccota bacterium | reverse complement strand
ACGGTCATCATCTACCACGGCAAGTGCCCCGATGGCTTCGGTGGTGCCTACGCCGCGTGGAAGAAGTTTGGGGATGCGGCCGAGTATATCCCTATGAGCTACGGCAAGCCAGTACCCGAACACATGGACGGCCGCGCGCTGTACTTCGTAGACTTCTGCTTCGAACAGGAGAAGATGGATGTGCTTGCGAGAGTTGCAGGCTCACTCACGGTACTTGACCACCACGAGGGCGTCCGAGGTGTCGCAATCTCCTTTCCGGGTGTCTTCGACCCCGCGCGTTCCGGCGCCAGTATTGCCTGGGAGTACTTCCACCCCAACACGCCGATACCCTATTTCATACAGATGCTTGAGGACTATGACCTCTTCCGCTTCTCACTCCCAGATACTAAAGCCATGAACGCGTACCTCACGCTTGAGCCATTCGAGTTTGAACGATGGGACGAAATCGCCACTATTCTGAATGATCCTACGCGCCGCGATTCTATCCTCTCGGTGGGGCGCATCTACGCTGAACACATGGATAAGCTGGTCGAACATATCACTCTGGGCGCGGACCCAGTCATGTTTGAGGGCTATCGGGTCTACCTCTCCGGCAGTGGCGTCCAGGCCATCACAGACTTCGTCGGCAACAAGCTCGCGCACGAACACCCGCCTTTCGCGCTGGTCGCTCGACCCGTCGCGGATGGCATTCGCGTCTCTCTCCGGGGCGATGGCACGGTTGACGTCGCCGAGCTTGCACGCCGCTATGGAGGCAACGGCCACACGAGCGCAGCGGCATTCCGCCTCCCGTGGGGCGCACCCATTCCGTGGAGTGAGGCTCCAGCCGAACCGCCCGAGAACGATGAGGATTCTGGCCATTGAGACCAGCTGCGACGAGACGGCTATCGCGATAGTCGAGGCGACAGGAGATGTGAAGAACGCCTCCTTCACGGTACTTGGCAACGCACTTCTCTCACAGGTGGCGGTGCATCAGCAGTATGGCGGAGTGTACCCAAACCTCGCCAAGCGCGAGCACGCCAAGAACCTGGTGCCCATTCTCGAAGCGGCGCTTGAGGAGGTCGAGATGCTTCACGAAGATACACAGGCGCTACCGACCGAGCTGCATGACGCGATTACGAAGCTACTGGAGCGCGAGCCAGGGCTTGACGCGGCCCTGCTTGAGCTTATCGGCAAGACCGAACCTCCTGTCATTGACGTAATCGCGGTCACTGCGGGGCCTGGCCTCGAGCCCGCCTTATGGGTGGGCATCAACTTCGCCAAGGCGCTCGCGCTCGCGTGGGACAAGCCCTTGGTCGCCGTCAATCACATGGAGGGGCACATACTCGCTGGCCTTGCACAGCGAGAAGCAATGAGTTACAAGCACCAAGAACCACGCGAGTCAGAAATTGAGAAATTTGAAGTCAAAAACGCCAAATTGCCGGCGCTTGTGCTCTTGATATCGGGCGGACATACGGAATTAGTCTTGATGAAAGAGTGGTTGCAATATGAACTCATCGGGCAGACACGCGATGACGCGGTCGGAGAGGCCTTCGACAAGGTGGCGCGCCTTATGGGCCTCCCTTACCCCGGCGGCCCAGAGATTTCTCGCCTGGCCGAACAATGTAGGACATCCGATGTCCTACATCAGAATGTCGGACATCGGATGTCCGAACTTCGGTTGCCGCGGCCGATGCTGCATGACGATACGTGTGATTTCTCTTTTAGTGGCCTTAAGACCGCCGTACGTTATCTGCTAGAGAGTCGGGGCGAACTCTCGTCTACCGAGAGGCAATATCTCGCACTCGAATTTGAAAATGCGGTCGCGGAGGTACTGTGGAAGAAGAGTGCGCGAGCCCTTGAAACAACAGGGGCGCAGACTTTTGCCATAGGCGGTGGGGTCTCGGCCAACAGAAATATCCGCCGCGTCTTTACTGACAACATCGCTCGCGAGTACCCAGAAGTAACACTCCATATTCCAACCGCCACGCTCACCACTGACAATGCCATCATGATTGCATTTGTGGGCTACTACCACGCACTCGCAGGAGACTTCGCCAATCCCGAGATGCTTCGCGCAGACGGCAATCTCCATCTCGCATAAGAGCCCGTATTTGCTATATTCAGTCAATGCCCGAGAAGTTCACCAGGCCCTATGATCCAGCCGCGACCGAAGAGCGGCTCTACCAGGCGTGGGAGGAGAGCGGTCTCTTTAATCCGGACGAGTGCGTCCGACAAGGGGTGACGGCTAGGGATGCCGAAACCTTCTCGGTAGCGCTCCCGCCCCCGAATGTCACCGGCGTGCTCCATCTGGGCCATGCCTACGAAGACTCCCTGCAAGATGCGGTCGTGCGGTTTGAACGCATGCGCGGGAAAAAGGCGCTCTGGGTACCGGGGACCGACTCCGCCGCCATCGCGACGCAAGCGCGCGTGGAGAAGGACATTCAGAAAGCCGAAGGGAAAAATCGTCATGATATCGGGCGCGAAGAGCTGGTGCGCCGCGTGCGCGCATTCGCCAAAAGCAGCGAGGACACCATTCTCTCGCAGGTGCGTCGCATGGGGGCCTCGCTCGACTGGTCGCGCTACGCGTACACGCTCGACGAGAAGCGCGAGCGCGCCGTGACCGAAGCCTTCAAGCGCATGTACGAAGCCGGGCTCATCTACCGCGGTCATCGCATCGTTAACTGGGACCCGAAGGGGCAGACCACCATCTCCGACGACGAGGTTGTGTATCAGGAAAAGCAGGCAACCCTCTACTACTTGCAATACGGCCCCTTTACCATTGCCACGGCCCGCCCGGAGACCAAGTTTGGTGACAAGTACGTCGTGATGCATCCGGAAGATGAGCGGTACGCCGAATTTGCGGACGGACAGCAGATTGAACTCGAATGGATCAATGGACCTATTACTGCCACTGTCGTGAAAGACGCGGCGATAGACCGCGCATTCGGCACGGGTGCCATGACCATTACCCCCTGGCATGATATGACCGACTTCGAAATCGCAGAGCGGCACGGCCTCGATAAAGAGCAGGTCATAGACGAATACGGGAAGCTGCTCCCCATTGCCGGAGAATTTGCAGGAATGAAGATCGCGGACGCGCGCCCGAAAATTGTCGAGAAGCTCCGCGAGAAGGGGCTTCTCGTCAAAGAGGAGCCGTACACGCATAACGTCGCCACCGCCGAGCGCACCGGCGCGGTTATCGAGCCGCAGGTCAAGCTGCAGTGGTTTGTGGACGTCAACAAGCCATTCACTATTCCCCACTCCGAGATTCCAAGCATTGCGAGCGGGAGCGAGATTACCTTGAAGGCCCTGATGCGTGCGGTCGTTGAGCACGGAGGTATCTCAATGCCCCAAGAGGGATTCCGCACCGCATACTTCCACTGGATAGATAACCTGCGCGACTGGTGCATCTCTCGGCAAATCTGGTTCGGCCATCGCATCCCGGTGTGGTACGGCGGGGAGCAGATTCACATCGGCACCGAGCCGCCGGCCAAGGAGGGCTGGGAGCAAGACCCGGACGTGCTCGACACCTGGTTCTCCTCCCAGCTCTGGACTTTTTCTACTCTTGGATGGCCCCACTTCGCCGAGACGGCTACGCGGGGCAAGCCCGGGGCTGAAAACGATTTGGCGAATTATCACCCGACTTCCTTTATGTCGCCGGCCTACGAGATACTGAACCTCTGGGTCTCGCGCATGATACTCGCGAGCGGCTTCCTCCTCGGGCAGGTGCCCTTCAAGACCGTGATGATCCACGGCCTGGTGCGCGACACCAAGGGGCGCAAATTCAGCAAATCGCTCGGCAACGGCATTGATCCGCTCGAAATAATCGGCAAGTACGGCGCCGACGCCTTGCGTATGGGCCTCCTCGTTGGCTCGGCTATCGGGCACGATATCCGCTTCGACGAGCAGAAGGTCAAGGGCTACAAGCACTTCACGAATAAACTTTGGAATATTTCGCGCTTTATACTCGAGAACGCAGGAGTGAGCGCGAGTGAGGCGAAAAAATGGGATAAGACTTGGCCTAGCGGCCTGGAGCGTGCCATTTTTTCGCCTCACGAGTGCGAGCTTTTTGATCAACTCGACGCGCTCACCAAAGATGTCACCGACGATATGGAGAACTACCGCGTTTACCTGGCGGCCGAGAAGCTCTACCACTATGTCTGGCACGAGCTCGCCGATAAGATTCTTGAGGAATCAAAGGTTATTTTGAATGGCACTGACGAGGCCGCGCGCGCTTCGCGCGCGCGGGCACTAATCCTCCTCCTCGACCGCTCACTGCGTCTTCTCCACCCCTTCATGCCCTTCATCACCGAAG
>DATEBU010000054.1:0-4910 GCA_036516675.1 Minisyncoccota bacterium | reverse complement strand
GCGCCAGGACGGCAGAGGCGATAGTGAGCGCCACGCCCGCCTCCCGGAGACTGCGTGCACGGCGGGCAAGCTCTGCTAGTTCTTCATTTGTCATACCGCGGATTCAGGGACATCGGATGTCGCTGCGACATCCGATGTCCTAACATGGGCCTCGACCCCTCGGGCAAGCTCGGCGTGGCGTGGGAGGTCAGTGAGGCGCTTGATACCTAGGTGGGCGAGCGCCTCACTCGTGAGCGCGTAACGCGCGCGTCGCTTGTCGGTAGGGTCCTCTCGCCGCTCAATCAGCCCGCGCAAGAGGAGGGTGCGCACCGAAGCCGAGGAGTTCACTCCGCGCACCCAGTCAATGTCCCCTCGCGTCGCTCCCTCTTGATAGGCGATGACCGCGAGGGTCTCGAGGCCCGCCTTGCCGAGGTCACGCCCACGCTCGCTCTCCCAGAGCTTCTTCACGAGCTCGGCGGCCTCAGGTGCGGTGCGGAGCTCAATCTCCTCGTCGGTGTTGATGAGTGCGAGCCCACGGCTTGCGAGCGACGCTTCAAAGGCAACGATGGCAAGGGAGAGGTCGGCTACTGATATCTCGAGCATCTGGGCTAGCCGCTTCTTCTCTACAGGCTCTCCCGCCGCAAAGAGAATGGCCTCAAGGGCCGCCGGAGGCGTAAGCATTAGGCTATTGTAGCTATCTCTCCCCTCCCCCACAACCCGCGCCCCTGGGGACGCATACATTAGCCGTAGTGGGGCGTGGCGGAGGGGGTGGTGTGGGAGATGCGGATGTCGCCGTGGGGGTCGAATTGTTCAGCTGCGACGGCGCCTTGCTTCACCAGCTCAAGCAGGGCGAGGAAGGAGACAATAATACCCACTTTCCCTGCCCTGAGCCCAGTCGAAGGGTCCTTATGTGAGCCAGCGAAGTCCTTGAACGAGAGGTTCATAGCCGTCTGCACCCGCTTGGCGAGCTTGTCCATCATCTCCTCAATCGTGACCATCGGCTTGACGCGCTTCTCGGGCAGTTCCTCGACCATCTCGCGGGCGGCAAGCACGCGGGCGAGGGCCTCGGCGAGCGCCGGCGCGTTCAAGTCTTTTGACGGGGCGAAGAACACCTCGGGTGCGCGCTCCCCTGCTGCATACATCACCTGCTTACCGTATATACGCCCGAGCTCAGCAGCGGCCTCGCGCACCTTGGCATAGGCCTCGAGCCGGCGCTTGAGGTCGTCTACGTCGGCGCTCTCCTCTTCGGTTAGGGCCAGGTCTGGCAAGAGCGACTTTGATTTGATGAGAATGAGTGTGGCCGCAATGCCGATGAACTCCGCGGTCTCCTCAACCGGGAATATCTCTTGCCCCCGCACATGCTGCACGAAGTCGTCGGTGATGGTCCCGAGTGCCAGGTCGTTCACCAAGAGCTTCCGCGCTTCTATCAGGTCGAGCGCGAGGGCCAGCGGCCCTTCGTAGGTATCGGTCTTGATGTCAAAGTCAAGCGGCATCGCCTTTCTTCTTGACTGACAGGGAGAGCTCAGCGAGTTGCTTGTCCGAGAGCGGCTTGGGGGCGTTCATGACAGCGGTCTTGCCGCCGCGCGTCATCGGGAAGGCCTGCACCTCGCGCAAGTAGGTCTCACCGGTTAGGTTCATGATATTGCGCTCAATGCCGAGCGCGATGCCACCATGGGGCGGTGTGCCATGGCGAAAAGCCTGGAGCATGTGCCCGACCCGTTCCTCGAGCTCCTCCTTCGCGAATCCCATCACCTTGTACACGGCCTCGAGAATCTCAGGCTTGTGCGCACGGATGGAGCCGCCCCCGCTCTCGTAGCCGTTGCAGACTAGGTCGTATTGGGTCGTGAGGATTTTATCGATATCCCTGCCTTCAAGCAGCTTATCTATGTCCTCGGCAATCGGTATCGAGAATGGGTTGTGAGTAAAGGTCCAGCCTCCCTCTTCAGTCTTCTCGAAGAACGGGAAGTTGATTACCCAGGCGTAGGCAAGGACCCCATTCTCTTTATCCTCTTCTGTCCGTAGGTCAAACTTATCGGCGCCATACTGGGCCATGGCATCCTTGTACGAAATACGCGGGAACGGCTTCTCTTTGACCGTGTGCCCCATTGCCTCGACGACCGTAATCATCATCTCCTCTACCTTCTGCATGACCTCCTCCATCGTGACGAACGACATCTCAATATCCACCTGGCTGTGCTCAAAGCCACGGTCAGCTCGTAAGTCTTCGTCGCGCACGGCGCGCGCAATCTGGAAGTACCGCTCGAAGCCAGCAGTCATGAGGAGTTGCTTATACTGCTGGGGCGACTGCGGCAGCGCGTAGAAGTTGCCAGGGTGGAGCCGTGAGGGCACCACGAAGTCTCGCGACCCTTCGGGTGTGGACTCGGTCAGGAGCGGGGTCTCAATTTCAGTAAAACGATTCTTGAAGAGGAATTCACGGCAGCGCTGTACGAACTCACTCCGGACCCGCATATTCTTCTGCATCCGGGGACTGCGCAGATCGAGATAGCGATACTCGGCACGTACGCTCTCATCTACTCCGCTGGTGTTGGCCGTGATATCAAACGGCATTGGCTCAGAAGGGTTCAGTACTTCTATCGCCGCAATCTGGAGTTCTATATCGCCATTTTGCTTCCCATCCTGCACGTTCTTCCCCGGTCGTTTGTTAACGATGCCCTCGACACGCACGACGTATTCGTTGCGGGCTTCTTGCGCAGCTGCCATCGCCCCTGCCTCGCTTGGGAGTACAACCCCTTGCACATAGCCGGAGGCATCGCGGAAGTCGAAGAACACAAGCTTCCCCTGGTCACGGCGAACATCCACCCAGCCGCAGATGGTGACCTCTTTACCAATATGTTGGCCCAACTCGCTGATAAGTGTCCGCTCCATATGTCCTAAAAGTACCACGGCCGGCGCCCTTTTTGGAGCGCCGGCCGTTGGCCGGTCAGAACGGTGTAAACTCCCCCGTCGGCAGAAGCCGGAAGAGCTGCCGCGCAGACTTCCTGGGCGTATGGGGCGGCTCGTTGCTCGGCATGAATATGACGTGCAGTACACCAGATTTAACAGCCTCCAGGACAAGCTCCTTTTGGCCAGGGTCCCGCATGACGACCACGTCTGGGAGGTATCCTTTGCAGAGCTTGCGATGGTCGCCTGGAATGGCTGGGTCAATGCGCGTGAAGCGTAGCACCCCAGCGTGAGCCACGCGGTACATGAGCGCAGTATTTTCGTACACATCAACCGCGGCTGGATCCCGCCCGATCAATAGTGCATCAATAGCCATCGCCGTGCCTCCTACGGCTTGAGTGCCGTCTGCTAGAATATTACGACACTAGAGTTTTAAAGTCAAGCGACGCCCACGGCCTTGCGGACCTTCACCATCTTGGCCTCGCTAACCGCCCGGGCCTTTGCCCCACCCTTCTCGAGCACCTCGGCCACGATGCCGAGGTCCTGTTCGAGCTCCTCGTACTTGGCGCGGATGGGGGCGAAGTAGCGGTCAAGGTCTTCAATGAGCGCCTCCTTGAGTGCCTTGTAGCTGCCCCTATGCTCCTCGTAGAAAGGTGCGAGCTCTGTCTCGCTCCGGACCAGCTTGTGGATGGCGTATACGTTCTCGGGCCGGCCACCAGAAGAGTCGGTGACGATGCTCATCACGGCCTTGGCGAGCCCCTCTTTAGTCCCAAAGAGAGGGATGACGTTCTTGTAACTCTTGCTCATCTTCTGTCCATCAGTACCAGGCACCACGGCCACCTCCTCTTTGATGTAGGCCTTGGGTAGAGTAAAGACCTCTTCTTTGAACACGCGGTTAAACTTCTCAGCGATGTCACGCGCATACTCGACATGCTGCTTCTGGTCCTGCCCCACGGGCACCACCTCGGCGTCGTAGAGGAGAATATCGGCAGCCATCAGAATGGGATAATTGAATTTACCAACACTAAGCTCTTGGTTCTTGGCCTCGGCATCCTTGAAGGCGTGGGCACGCATCAAGTACGGCATTGTTGTGATGGTGTCGAATATCCAGCAGAGTTCGGTGTGTGCCGGGACATCTGACTGCTTGAAGAGCGTCACCTTTTCCGGATCAAGGCCAACGGCCAGATACGCCATGACGAGTTCACGGGTACGCCGCCGCATTTCTTCTGCGTCCTGCACGGTATTAAGCGCGTGATAGTCCACGACCATCAGATAGGACGTGTAATCGCCCGACTGTGCGAGCTCAACCTGCTGGCGCATTGCGCCAAAATAGTTCCCGATATGTAAATCCCCGGAGGGCTGGATGCCTGAAAGGAGTACGGGCTTGCTCATAGGCGATACGATAGCACAAAAATGCAGCGCGGATTAAACGCCCTTTTTGGTTCGCTTGCCGCTCTTGTTGAAGAAGCTGAACATGGCTGCCAGGCGGCCCTTGCCGCGCTTGATGTCGTTCCGCAGCTCGGCAAGATCGCCACGAATTGTATCACTCTCAAGCGAGACAAAGTCGATTACGAAATCCCGCACAACACCTGGGTCACAATCCCTCGTTAGAAATTTCAGAGAGTCCCGGCTTTTGTAACCGCGCAACGGAAACCCGCCGTGCGCGGTTTTTCATTTTCATTTAAAAACTATCAATCAATTTGTGCGCCGGGTTGGATTCGAACCAACGTAGGACGATGTCCGCGAGATTTACAGTCTCGTGCAATTGACCGCTCTGCCACCGACGCATTACTTTGTCAAGTCCTGACGACACTCCTCTATCCACGCGAGTATCTGTCTCAGTAACTTTTTATCACTGTAACATACATGAACTAAGCCGTGAATCATCCGGGGGCCGCGAGGCCCTGGTACCGCAGCCTTTTTGACGCAGGGCTTGATAAATTGCGGTTCTGGGATTGAGAGCAGCCGACTCCAGTACCGAGTTAATTCAGCCGCATCTTGACCTTCATAACAATAGATATGGCCACGAA
>DATEBU010000053.1:0-4444 GCA_036516675.1 Minisyncoccota bacterium | reverse complement strand
GTGTACAAGGCCGATATGAGCGAGACCCCAGCCGGCGAGCGCGCGGACGCGCTCGCCGCCTTGCAGGGGGTGATTGACCGGCGGGTGAATCTCTTCGGCGTCGCGGAGCCCCTCGTGCAGACCGAGCGTGCCTCCGCACTCTCGGGCACTACCGAGGATCGCCTTATCGTTGACCTGCCTGGAGTGACCGACATTGATGCAGCGGTTGCGGCGCTCGGCGCCACCCCCACACTTGAGTTCAAGCTCGCCACTACCACTCATTCGACAGGCTCAGGGCAGGCGACAGCGGGCACTACCACGTCAATGGTGTTTGCGACGACTGGTCTCACCGGCCGCTACCTCGCAAGTGCCACGCTCCAGTTCGGCAGTGGTGCCACTGCGGGTCTCGCCGCCCCACAGATACTCATCAACTTCAATAGTGAGGGCGCCACCCTCTTCGAGAAGCTCACCACTGAGCATGTGGGCGAGACGCTCGCCATCTTCCTCGACGGCGAGCCCATCTCGACCCCGGTCATCCAGGAGGCGATTCCCGGTGGGACCGCCGTTATTAGCGGGCAGTTCACGGCTATTGAGGCGCGCGACCTGGTCCGCAACTTGAACTTCGGCGCTCTGCCGGTGCCCATTACTCTCCAGAGCTCCTCGGCCGTGGGGCCGACCCTTGGCGCGGCCGCTATTGCCGCCGGGGTCACGGCGGCCTTGGTAGGCTTCGCCATCATCGCGCTCTTCATGGTCGGCTGGTATCGGCTCCCCGGGGTAATCGCGGTTGTGGCGCTTGCAGAGTATCTCCTCTTGATGCTTGCGCTCATCAAGTTCATCCCTGTCACGCTCACCGCCTCGGGCATCGCCGGGCTCATCATTACGCTCGGTATGGCCGTAGACGCGAACGTCTTAATCTTCGAGCGTACCAAGGAGGAGCTCCGGGCAGGGAAGAGCCCGCGCGAGGCAGTGGCGGTCGGCTTCGCTCGGGCATGGACGGCGATACGCGACGGCCACCTCACGATGATTATCTCGGGTGCCATCCTCTTCTGGCTCGGGACCTCTATCGTGCAGGGCTTCGCACTGGTGTTCGTGCTTGGCGTCTTGGCCTCGTTCATCTCCGCTGTCTCTGTCTCGCGCGTCTATCTGCTCGCGCTCGTGCCCGAGGCGCGCACGAGCTTGTGGCACTTACTCCTCGGTTCCGGAGTCCGTAATCCATAACTATGTTCATCGTCCTTCATCGCCGGTTCTTCTTCTGGGTCACGGGCGCACTTTTGGCCGCGGCTATCGCTGCAATCGGCTTCTGGGGTCTACCACTTGGCATTGACTTCACGGGCGGTTCTCTAACCCAGGTCGCGTACCCCTCCGGGCGACCTGTGCTCGGAGCAGTCAAGGAGCAGGTTGCAACCTTACAGTTTGGTAGTGTGTCGGTGCGCGCCTCGGGTGAGGACGCTGTCACCATCAGGAGCCGCAGCCTCACGCCCGAGGAGCATACTTTGCTTCTCTCGGTACTTTCCACACAAGCATCTACTACGGAACTAGCGTTTACCTCGGTGGGGCCTGCTCTTGGTAGTCAGTTTGCGTACAAGGCGCTCTGGGCTCTCGGGGCTGTGGTGCTCGCCATCGTACTCTACATCGCCTGGGCCTTCCGCAAGGTCTCGCGCCCCGTGCCCTCCTGGGGTTATGGTCTCACGGTCGTCGCGATGCTCGCGATAGACATCATCGTCCCGACAGGATTCTTTGCGGCGTATGCCCACTTCACCGGCGCGGAGGTGGACTCGCTCTTCATTGTCGCCCTCCTCGCCCTCTTGGGCTACGTGGTGAACGACATCATCGTCGTCTTCGACCGCGTGCGCGAGCACCTGCGCAATAATGAGAAGTTTGGTACCAAGGAGCCGTTTGAGACCACGGTAGGGAAGTCCATTAGTGAGACGATGGCGCGCTCCATCAACACCGCCCTCACAGTGGTGCTCGCCTTGTCCGCCCTCATCATCCTCGGCGCCCCGGCGACCCGTAACTTCGCGCTCGTGATGCTCGTCGGAGTCGTCGCCGGCACCTTCTCCTCCATCTGTCGCTCGGCACCCCTCCTTATCCCGCTTGCGAAGTGGTTTAGTAAGAAATAAAATCGACATGATTATCGGCATCACGGGCACCAACGGGGCGGGGAAAGGTACGGTGGTTGAGTACCTCGTCGAGAAAGGATTTACGCACTACTCTATGAGCGGCGTGATTATCGAAGAGATTAAGAGACGCGGAATGCCGATGAACCGAGACAACACGCGCTTGGTCGGTAATGACCTGCGTAAGACGCATGGCCCAGCGTATTTGGTCGAGACCAACTACGAACGTGCCACACAGGCGGGAGGAGACGCGATCATCGAGGCTCTGCGTGCAATAGGCGAAGCAGAATTTCTCAAAGAACACGCAGTATCGCTTTTGGCCGTGGATGCGGACAGACGAATCCGCTACGAGCGGATTACTGGTCGCGCAGGAGCTCTTGACCAGGTGACCTTCGAGCACTTTTCCGAGCAGGAGGACCGCGAACTCACCGGGACAGATATTTGGGACATGAACATCGCGGGCGTCATGGCTATGGCCGACTACACCCTCACGAACGACGGCACGCTCGAGGCACTTCACGCGCAGGTGGACGAAATCCTCAAGAAGATTACGAAATAATCGTACCGACGAAGGGTTTGGCGTCGAGGTAGTTGGAGAACTCACCGAGCTTGGCGCCATTCATGATGGCGACCTCAAGGCCGAGCGCCTCGGCCTCACGCGCGGCTACGGGGTCGAAGGGGGCGGAGAGTCCTGGGTCCCACTCCACTGGGATGAGTTTGCGGAACTCGGGCCACTCTATTTTTTCAATCTTCTTGGCACTTGCATCCATCTTAGGGTCGGCCGTGTAGACGTAATCAATGTTTGAAAGGTTCACCACCTTAGTAGCGCCCGCCCGCCCGGCTATCTGCACGGCGCGCAGGTCGGTAGAGGCGCCGGGGCGGTAGCCGGCTGCGATGATGACAGCAACGGTAGGCGGGACATCGAGCACCTCGTCTGGGTTTGTGATGATGGCTGGGTGGGCCACCTCGCGAAAGATGGTGCGCAAGAGGTGCCCGTTGAGGCGGGTAGAGTGGATACCGAGCCAGTCGAGGTCGGTAGACCCAGTCTTGGTGACGGCGCTCGCGGCCTCCTGATAGCGCCGGGCGGTCTTGCCGCCACCCGCGATAATGGCGAAAGAGAACCCTTCTTGGAGCTTCTCAAGTATGAGCGCCCGAAAGGCCGAGAGAAACGCGGTATCAATGGCGTCGGGAACGATTAAAGACCCCCCCACAGACACGATGATTCTCTCGGTAACTTCCTGCATGCAATCGGGCAAAGCGTGACGGCTCTCTCTATGATACGCCAGGGTTACCCGTGCGCAATGTTGACAACGCTCCCAGATGGCCAATTCAGGGAGTCAGCTTGACGCCCCTAGGGGCGGCGGGTAGGATAGGGACACTGCCACTCTGGTTAATGAGAAGGCAGGGGGAGCTTCCTAAGATGAGCTCGGTTGGGCTCATCCGTGGTTGCGCGCTGTTATTTGACATACTAAATACCGAAAGCCCCGCACCTGCTAAAAGACAGGCGCGGGGAGAAGTGTGAATTCTTTTGTTCCGCCTATTCTTAATGAGAGTTTGATCCTAGCTCAGGGTGAATGGTGGCGATGTGGATGAGTCATGCAAGTCGAGCGATGCAGCTGCCAACACCAAGCTCCCAACAAACAACAAAAGACAGTACACTATCGAGAATGGCCTTTCGCTACCGAAAGTTCAAGGTCTACCAGGACGCACTCTTGCTTCATAGCAGGGCAGCGCACTTGGCAGAACGATTCCCGAGGGAGTACTGGCATTTGGCGGACCAACTTCGGCGTGCGGCACTTTCAGTGCCGCTCAACATAGCCGAAGGGTCGGCCAAAGAATCTGATAAAGACTTCAATCGATTCGTCGCGATATCACTCGGTTCCGTAAACGAGACCGCAGCATGTTGCGAGGTTGCACTTGGGG
Source organism: Minisyncoccota bacterium (assembly GCA_036516675.1). GTDB lineage: Bacteria > Patescibacteriota > Minisyncoccia > Phycocordibacterales > Phycocordibacteraceae > C7867-001. Next base: position 425 of record DATEBU010000053.1, on the reverse strand, counting down.
CCAAGTTGATTTCAGATAGTGAGTTCTCCGGAATGGAAGCACTTGCTCTCGAGGTTACCAATCAGCTCGGGGGTTTATCAAAGAAACTCCGGGCTAAGTTGTAAGTTGGAGGTTTAGTGTTGGCAGTTGTATAGCGGCAGACGAGGTAGTAACACGTAGGGAGATCCCCCGGAGTCGGGCATAGCCTTTCGAAAGGAAGGGTAATTCCCGATGGTCTCGCAAGAGTAAAGGAGCAATCCGCTCCGGGAGTCGCCTGCGCAGTATCAGCTAGTTGGTAGGGTAATGGCCTACCAAGGCTACGACGCTTAGGGGAGCTGAGAGGCTGACCCCCACCGATCGGACTGAGACACGGCCGATACTCCTACGGGAGGCTGCAGACGAGAATATTCCGCAATGGGCGAAAGCCTGACGGAGCGACATCGCGT
>DATEBU010000052.1:0-2384 GCA_036516675.1 Minisyncoccota bacterium | reverse complement strand
CTCACCTCGACCGACCAGGGGCCCCAGCACCTGCTCATCAAGATGAGCCGTGCCAAGCTCGAGGAGCTCGCGCGTGAGGACATCGACCGCGCCATGGCCATCACTAAACGCGCGATGGAGGCCTCCCCCTTCAAGGTTACTGATATTCATGAGGTTATTCTCGTGGGTGGCCAGACGCGCATGCCCGCCATCCAGAAGGTGGTAGCGGACTTTTTCGGCCGGCAGCCCAATATGACCGTCAACCCCGACGAAGTGGTCGCCATAGGCGCGGCCATCCAGGCAGGCATCCTCCAGGGCGACGTCAAGGACATCTTGCTCGTCGACGTCATCCCGCTCTCGCTCGCTATCGAGACCATGGGTGGGGTCGCAACCAAGCTTATCGAGCGCAATACCGCTATCCCCACGAGCCGCTCACAGACCTTCTCGACCGCCTCAGACAATCAACCCTCGGTGGAGATACACATTACCCAGGGCGAGCGTGCAATGAGCGCCGACAACAAGAGCCTTGGGCGATTTATGCTCGACGGCATCCCGCCGGCCCCGCGTGGATTGCCGCAGGTGGAGGTCGCCTTCGACGTAGACGCCTCCGGCATCTTGACCGTGAAGGCGAAAGAGAAGACCACCGGCAAGGAGCAGTCTATCCGCATCGAAGGCTCGACGGGGCTCTCAAAGGAGGATATTGCTCGGATGCAACAAGATGCCGAGGCGCACGCGGGAGAGGACGCCAAGCGTCGTGAGCTCGTGGAGGCGCGCAACATCGCCGAGCAGGCTGTGTATGCAGCAGACAAGGCGGTCAAGGAGAACGGCGAGAAGGCGGGTCCCGAAGTGGTGAAGGAGGTGCAGGACGCCATTGAGGCGGTGAATACCGCGAAGGGCAGTGAGGACCCGGCCACCATTAAGAGCGCGACCGAGACGCTCTCCTCCGCACTCTCCAAAATTGGAGAGGCCATGATGAAATCAGCCCCACCTCCGCCAGAGGCTACGGAAGGGCAGGGAGGCGATGAAAAGCCCCCGGAAGGTACCGGCCCCACCGACGCCGAGTTCAAAGAAAAACCTGAATAGTGGAGTATAATCGAGCATAATGGCGAAGGACTACTACGCAACCCTGGGTGTCGAGAAGAAGGCAAGCGGCGAGGATATCAAGCGCGCCTTCCGCAAGCTCGCGCAGAAGCACCACCCCGACAAGGGTGGGGGTGACGAGGCGCGCTTCAAGGAGATTACCGAGGCCTACGCCATCCTCTCAGACGACAAGAAGCGCCGTGAGTATGACGCCTACGGCCAAGCCTTTGCCGGCTCGGCAGGCCCGCGCACGGGCGGTAACGGCTTTGGCGGGTTTGACTTCTCCCACTTCCAGCAAGGGTTCGGTAACGGTGGGGTAGAGTTTGATATCGGAGACATCTTTGGAGACATCTTCGGCGGTCGGGGCGGAGCGCCCAAGACGCCGAGGGGCCGCGATATCTCGATAGACCTCGAGATACCTTTCAAAGACGCGATTTTCGGTACCAAACGCTCGGTCTTACTGAACCGAGTCTCTACCTGCGACCTCTGCCAAGGCTCGGGGGCCAAGCCCGGTACCGAGCTCGACACCTGCGGCACCTGTGGCGGCTCCGGCCGCATCCACGAGACGCGCCGCTCCATCCTCGGTGAGTTCACCAGCACGCGCGTCTGCGATACCTGCGAGGGTAGCGGTAAGGTGCCTAAGGAGAAGTGTCACGAATGCAAGGGTCACGGGGTGCGCCGTCGCGAGGTAGAGATTGGCGTCACCGTACCGCCCGGTATTGATAACGGCGAAATGATACGGCTCACCGGTCAGGGCGAGGCGATGAAGGCAGGAGTGGCCGGTGACCTCTACGTCAAACTGCATGTGAAGGCGCATGCGGTCTACCACCGCGAGGGCACCAACCTCGTGATGACCCTCCCGGTCAAGCTGACCGACGCCCTCCTTGGTAGCACCATCTCCATCGAGACCTTGGAAGGGAAGACACTGGAGGTGAAGGTCCCGGCGATGAAGCGCGCGGAGGAGCTCTTGCGCGTCCGCGGCAAGGGCGTGCCCGTTGACCATGCTGGCGGCTTGTCCCGAGCGGAGTCGAGGGGCGACCTCATCATCCGGCTCGAAGTGGCGCTCCCACACAAACTCTCACACAAGGCCCGCACCGCCGTCCTCGACCTTCAGTCCGAGGGGCTCTAGCCTGCTTGTACGAATTACCGCGGGATCGCGGTAGATTGCTTTCTAGTTATCACCACGGAGGGGAGCGCGGGAGGGGCGTATGCGGCATACTGGGGGGATGGAAGTCCTCGAGACCTTCGCCCCGGTGGGCACCTTCATTACGGGCAATGTCGTGAGCTCGTGGGACGTCATCAGCGGGTTCTTGGTGGTCATCGTC
>DATEBU010000051.1:0-2098 GCA_036516675.1 Minisyncoccota bacterium | reverse complement strand
CTCTTCGGGCGACACCTAGCTCACCCCCGATCCGAAGAGCTGCTTTGCCAGCTTCAGCTTCTCGGCATGCTCGGCTTTAAGCCGGTCGCACACCGCGCTGTACTGCTCGGGCGTCTGGAGGTCCCTCTCCCGAGCCCGCACCGTACCGATATTGACGCGATCTAGCTCCTCTTGAGCCTCGCTCATGTGCTGTCGTAGCTCGCTGATCTTGAGGATTTGCCTCTTTACCCCCTCAGTTGAGGGATAGAGCGGCTTCGCGTTGTAGGTTGCGCCCCTCACCTCGGGGATACCAGTGATCGTGCCGAGCCGGGTGTGGACGCCAGTGATCGTGCGCAGCTCACCGCCCACAAGTATCACCGGCAGCGAGACCACTCGCGCCTTGATGTTGCGAGCGTTCTGCTTGTCGATCCACTCCTTGACCTTCTCCAGCGTCTTATCGGAGAAGGCAGAGGAAGAGCGGCCTTGTTCGTCGGCCAGACTGGAATCGTGCGCCGTGAACACGCCGTGTTGCTGCACGTCGATGCGGAACCCGCCGTAGTTCTGGATGAGTGTGACGGCCATTAGCGCACCGCCATATCAAGAATTTTCCCCGCCTGCTGCTCCAGCCGTACCCGGTCGTCGTTGTACTTGACGTTGCGGGCGGCAGCCGTGATGCCTTGAGCGATCCCCCACAGGTTGAGGGACGAGCCTTCTCCCTCTTCATGCTCCGCGAGGGTCACCGCGGTCTCGGCCATTTCCTTGCCGAAGCCGCGGTTCTTGAGCCAGGCCACTACGTCTTGGGGCTTTTCGGCTTCGGGGATGGCGTAGCGCTTGGCGGCGCTGATGTGCTCGATGATCTCGGCCGGCGACTCCTCGCTGTACTCTTTGAGAGCTGGAGCGACCTGGATAGCGAAGCGGGCGGGGCCTCCGCTCGTGTGACGGATCTTGAGTTCGCTCTGGACGCGGGCTCCCCACACGATGCGGTTGTCGCAGACGTAGCGGTAGTAGAACGTGCGCAGGCCGAAGGTGGAGTCGCCGACCTCGCTGTTCCAAACCATAAAGCCCTTGAACAGCACGTCTCCGTTCCCAAAGTCTATTGGGTGCGAGTCGTCTACCAGCATCACCCACACGTCTCGATCGCTGGCGTATAGAGTGGTGGCCCGCTTGGGGTCTTTGCTGGCGTAGGACGCGGCAGGGACCTTCCACTGGCCGTTCGTGCGCTCTTCCAGCTCTAAGAGCGCGGCGGTCACCTGATCGTCCCAGATGCGGCCGTAGGTCTCGGACGTGAACGCTCGCACCATACCGTCGCGGCCATTGGGCGGCAGAGCGAGAACCTTGGTGCTGTCGTTGGCACGGTTCGCCAGGCCCCACGCGAGGTTGACCGCGGTGATAGGAGCGGGGAGACTGCGCAGGTAGCCGGCAGGGGCACCAGCGATACCGCTAAGCTGCCCGAAGGCGAAATTGCTGAACACGGCGTTCCCCGTGCGCCCGGCGAGCACGAGGCGGTCGTCGCCCTGATGCTTGACGTTATCACCTAGGACGCGCGAGGAAAGAGTGAACTCTTGGCTATGGGCATGGCGTGCGGCGACGTTCTCGTGGAGGTCACGAACCGACAGGAAGCGCTCATCGCCGGGACGGTTCCTCCACTGAATCGAGGCGTCGTCTAGGTTGGTCTCCTTGGCTGCTACGGTGGCTTGGGTCATTCGGTCCCCTTTCGTGGCCGTTGCCCGGCTTTCGGTTTGCCGGGGCAGCCCACTTATGACCATATCTTACTGGTTATGGTTTGTCAAGTTCAGGCGATCTGCCTAACCGAGCTGTTTCTCGGCCCAGGAGTAGAAGTCATTGGACTCAGCGTCGAGGTCGTGATTCACGTTGTCCTCTACCCTCCTGTCGGTCATAGGCCGAGACTTCTTCCGGGCAGCGAGGGCCTTATCAGAGCTAAGAATCTCATCGCGGGCCGCCTCCGCTTCGGCGCGGATATAGACCTGGCTTGAGTCGGCCACGAGTCCCTTGGGGAAGCGCCGGTAGAATTCGTCTAGCTCCATGCGCTCGCCCAGGAAGTCGATCCAGTAGCCATTAAAAATCGCCCCATCATTGTCGATGTCTCCGCTTGCCGCGG
>DATEBU010000050.1:0-3765 GCA_036516675.1 Minisyncoccota bacterium | reverse complement strand
CATCCCCGAGAATGGCCTTATAGATGGAGTTCCCTACCACCGCCCCCGTAATCTCAAGAGCCTCAACCACCGACACGCCGGCCATGAGCATCGCCGCGAAGGTATCAGCGATGCGGGCCAGATAGAGCTTCTCGTAGAGGTCGCCGAGATAGGGTATAGAGAGCTTCAAACCATCGAAGGTGAGCTTGCCACTCTCGGTTTTCGAGAGGCGCCAGAGGTAGAAGCCGCCCGCCACAAGCCCGACCAGGATGAAGATGCCGTAGGAGACAAGGAAGTTTGAGAAACCGATGACGATTGTTGTGTAGATAGGGACCTCGGCGCCAGAATCGAGCAGAACGGCGCTAATCTTCGGGATGACCATGGTGAGCATGAGCGCCATGACACCGAAGAAGACCACGACGACAAAGGCCGGGTAGATGAGCGCGTTCTCTGCCCTACTCGTGACGTCGTAGCTACGGTCGAGGTGGTCGGCGAGTGAGACGAACGTCTCGGAGAGTTTACCGCTCTCCTCACCTGCACGGACCATGTTCACATAGAAGGGGCTGAACACGCGTGGGTGGCGGGTCATGGACGTACTTATCGGGCTCCCGCCCTGTAGGTCGTCAGCGACCGAGGTCAGGACCTGCGCCAGCTGTTGGTTCTCAACTTCGGAGGCCAAGAGACGGAAGACCCGTAGCGCTGAAACCTGTGCCTCAAACAGCGTTGCTACCTGACGAGAGAGGATGACGATATCCTTGTTCGGAATCCGATTGAAAAAAGGGAGTTGGATGTCGAGGGCGTTTTTGCGGCCCACCGCATCAAGAGACGAGATGACAAGCTCGCGACGCTGGAGCTCAGCCACGGCACCGTCCTCTGAGAACGCCTCAATGGTGCCCTCACGTTCGTGCCCGTCTTTATCAATGGCTCGGTATTTGAATAACATAGGTTGTAGGTGTCAGTGGTCAGGAGTACTCATTCATGCTAGCACCTGAAACCTGACCACTGGCACCTGTTCATAGGTAGCGCTCGAACGTCTTGGGGTCCATCGCGTGCGTGTACGCGTGCTCGACAGTAATCTCGCCGCGACGCACGAGCTCGGCGAGCGAGCGGTCCATGTCAATCATACCCTCCTGCGAGCTCGTCTGGATAACCGCCGGTATCTCGTGCGTGCGCGAATCGCGGATGAGGTTTGCAATCGCGTTGTTATTGATAAGGAGCTCGTACGCGGGGATGAGGCCGCCAGAGACGCGTGGGATAAGGCGCTGGGAGAAGATGCCCACCAGGGAGCCGGCGAGTTGTACCCGCACCTGACCCTGTTGTTCAGCCGGGAAAAGGTCAATGATACGGTCAATGGTCTGGGCTGCGTTGTTGGTGTGAAGCGTGGAGTAGACGAGGTGACCCGTCTCGGCGGCGGTCACGGCTGCCGAGATGGTCTCGTAGTCGCGCATCTCGCCGACCATAATCACGTCAATATCTTCACGGAAGGTGTTCTGGAGCCCCTTATGGAAGTCGGGTGTATCAATGTGGACCTCGCGTTGGTGAATCAGTGACTTCCTGGGAGTGAAGAGGTACTCGACCGGGTCCTCGATGGTGAGGATATGCTCAGCGCGCGTATCGTTGATGCGCTCAATCATGGCCGCGAGCGTGGTCGACTTGCCCTGCCCTACGGGGCCCACTACTAGGAAGAAGCCCTGCTCACGCTGGGTGAACACCTCCAAGACTGGCGGGAGGTTCAGCTCGGCAAAGGTGCGTACCGCGCGTGGAATGAGCCGCATCGCGATAGCGGTAGCGCCCTGGGTCTGGTACCCGTTCACCCTGAAGCGGGCATCGGCCTTGTGTGCGAGCGAGAGGTCAATGGACTGTTCCCGCTCAAAGGTCTCCCAGCGACCCTCGGGCACAATAGAGCGGAGCATGCCCACGACGTCATCGTTGGTGAGCACCTTGTGGTTACCCACCGCCACCAAGGAACCAGAAATCCGAATCATAGGTGGGCCGCCTGCGAAGAGGTGCAGGTCGGAGCCGCCTTGGGCGACGACGAAGTCTAGGAGTGCAGCAAGGTCAGGGCGGGCAGTCATGGCGAAGAGGGTGGAGCACTCTGGCCGATGATGCGTGTCACCTCAGCGAGTACCTCAGAGGGGATAGCGGATGCCTTGACGATGTATCCGTCTATACCGAGAGAGCGCGCTCGCTCGATCTCTGCGTCCTGGCCCTCATTTGAGAGAATGATGAGCTTCGCGCCCTTTGCGAGCCCCTCCTTCTTGATGGTTTCAAGCGCCGAGAAGCCGTCAATACCTGGCATGATGAGGTCAATGAGGAGCGCATCGGGCGATGCCGACCCAGCGGCATCCTCCTTGCGCAGGTCCATAAAGAGGCTCTCGGCGCTCGTGAACACCGTGACATCGTCGCCCGCGCTCTTGAATTTAGCCGCGTAGAGGTCAAGCAAGAAGCGGTCATCGTCAGTCAGATAGATACGGTGCGCCATACCCTCAAGTGTACCACCATTCGTCAATCCTCTCCCCCCACCTCGGGGAAAAGCTCTCCCCCGAGCGTATTAATCTCTTCGAAGGGGATAGTACCTGCAAGCGCCTTCACGATGGCATCCTCACGCATGGTGAGGAGGCCCTCCGAACGCGCGGCGGCGTAGACCTTCTCCTCGACCGGGTTCTCCAAGAGGACGTTCTCAAGGGTCTTGGTCATCTTGAGTATTTCGAAGACGCCGCTGCGCCCGTGCGTACCGTCAGCGCACTCGGGCGTCGGGGTGGCGTGGTAGAATTCCTTGAATGGAGGGAGTTTCTTCCGGTACTCTGCGGGCAGGTCGGCGAACTGCCGGTCGAGAAAAATCTTGAGGCCGCCCTCTATGGGGAACGGTTTCCCTGCGCCCGGACAGAGCTTCCGGACGAGTCGCTGACCGATAACGGCAATCAGAGTCGGCGCAATCAAGAATGGGTCAATACCCATATCAATCAAGCGCGGGACCGCACCAGCCGCACTGTTGGTGTGAATGGTCGAGAAGACGAGGTGCCCCGTGAGCGCCGCCTGCACGGCAAGCGCGGCCGTCTCCTTATCGCGAATCTCACCCACCATGATGATGTCTGGGTCCTGACGCAAGATGGAGCGAAGCCCGGTAGCAAAGGTATACCCTATCTCAGGCCGCACCTGACTCTGCGAGACGCCAGGAATCTGATACTCGACCGGGTCTTCAAGCGAGACGACGTTGTAGGTCTCGCGATCGAGCTCGGAGAGCATCGCGTAGAGAGTGGTGGATTTGCCCGAGCCCGTGGGGCCTGCAATGAGAATGATGCCGAAGGGGACCTTCAGCATGTCGCGGATGACCGCGAGTTTCTCCGCATCGAACCCAACCGTATCAAGGGTCGCGGTGGCGTTGCTTTGGTCGAGGATACGCATCTCGACCTTCTCGCCGTATTCAGTCGGGAAGGTGGACACGCGGAAGTCCACATGGCGAGAGGCGAAGGTCGCCGAGAAACGGCCGTCCTGGGGTTTGCGCTTCTCGTCAAGCCTGAGCTGGGCGAGTATCTTGATACGCGCGACCACGGCCTCGTGCACCTTGGGAGGGAGCGTGAGCGAAGTGTGAAGGTCACCATCCATACGAAAGCGCACGCGTGTCTTGGTGGGCGACGGCTCTATGTGGATATCGGAGGCGCCTCCATCTATGGCGTACCGTAGGACGGTGGACACCACCTTGGTTACCGGCGCGTCCTCCTTGAGGACGGCCTCACCAGCCGAGAGATTCACTGCCGCTCGTTCGCTCTGAATTTCTGAGGCGGG
>DATEBU010000049.1:0-5902 GCA_036516675.1 Minisyncoccota bacterium | reverse complement strand
CACCGCGCTCGACGACCTCACGCTTGAGATAGCGGCACCAAGCGCGTACGAGGCGCTCCGCCGCGAGACGGGCGTACACCGTGTCCAGCGAGTGCCAGCGACAGAGAAGACGGGGAGAGTACACACCTCCACGGCCTCGGTCGCGGTCTTGCCGATACGAGTCAAGTCTACCGTGGAGATTAATCCTGCGGATATCAGGGTGGAGTTCTCCCGCAGCGGCGGTGCAGGCGGCCAGAATGTGAACAAGGTCGAAACCGCCGTACGTCTGGTTCATACCCCCACGGGCATTGATGTACGCGCCTCTTCGGAGCGCAGTCAGAAGGCCAACCGAGAGAAGGCCATGCAAATACTCTCCGCGAAGCTGGAGCAGATGCATGAAGAGGATGAGGCAAAAAAGCATGCCGACCTGCGCAAGGGGCAGATTGGCACCGCAGACCGTTCAGAGAAGATACGCACCTACAACTACCTCCAAGACCGGGTTACCGACCATCGCCTGAAGGAGTCTTGGCATAATCTGCCCCGTATTATGGCCGGCGACCTCGCTGACATCGTCGAAGCCCTCCGCGTTGCTGGGCACGAGGTTGAGCCGGAGCCCTCTTAACTCACGCTAATAGAAAGACCAAACTTGGACACCCGATGTCCAAGTTTGGTCTGGGTATCATTTTGCCCACTCTAGTTCGTTCCCGCCTTGCGCCAGTTCGGGGTTTGAGATGATATCCGCGATAGTCTGTTCGTACGTGGCTTGATTTCCTAGCAACTCCGACAGCTCATCGCGTCTCGTGATGGACGGGAAGTTTCTCATACCAAGATAGTCGAGGTGGCTGCTCCAGCGATACGCCGTAAGGTGATCGAGAGCCGCCGAGACGTTTTGCACCCCGCCCTGTCGCCACTCCGGCATCACATAATCGAGCGGGTTCAGATGAATGTAGTAGGGAATATAAAGGAAGTGCGCGTGATGCGTAACGGGTACTTTGCGATATTTGCCCTGCCAGAGCGAACCGGAACGCTCGTATCGTTCATTGAAATACTTGGCATACCCCATATTGAGTTTATGCATAAAGAGTGAGATACCGTTCTCCGCCGCTTCAGAAACAAGGAGGTGGTAGTGGTTGGGCATTAAGCAGAATGCATGGATATGAACGAGTAACTTTCTCTTCGGGCGCTCTTCGCGCCGAGAAGGGAGCTCATAGTTTTCAACTGGATTTAGGTCATCGAGTACAAATAGATCGTGGATAAAACGTAGGCGGTCAGAATCGTCCAGCACGATATCCCGCTTCTCAACGCCGCGGCCTGCTAGATGCCAGAAATCCATCCCGTAATCCTAGCACAAACTTGGACACCCGATGTCCAAGTTGTCCAAGTTTGGGAGACTTATGCACAGGAGTGATTGCGGGGGGGGTGCCTATCGTCTAGGATACGGGTATGGATGAGAAGAAGACCATTCGATTTGAGTCTGAAGAAATTGCGGGGCGCTCTACGGCGCTCGCACCCTCGGGAGGCCTGGCCGCTCGGCTAATCGCCTGGGGCGTGGTGAAGGACGAGACCCAGGCCAAGTATGCCCTGCTCGGCGGGGCGCTTATCGCGATTGCCCTCGCCTTCATCATTCCCTCGTTCTTCTCTAGCGGCGGGCTTACCCAAACGGTCTCATCACAACAGCTCGATAAGATACGGGCGAATATGCAGCCGAACTCGCCGAACACCTATGCGCCCTAGCCACGGGTTTACCCTCATCGAGCTCTTGGTCGTGATTGCTATCATAGGCATCCTCTCCTCGGTGGTGCTCGCCTCCTTGAATACCGCGCGTAGCAAGGGCAATGACGCGCGTCGCGTGAGCGACCTAGAGTCTATCCGGACTGCGCTCGAGCTGTATTACTCGAGCAATAACGCGTATCCAAATACGAGTAGCAACTGGGTCTCCAGTACCGCAGCACAGCCGTGGATCCCCGGGCTTACCTCCACCTATATAAGTAGCGTGCCCAAGGATCCGGCCAATATCGGCTCTCCCGAACTGTATTACTACTATAATTCCAACGGCAGCGTGTACTGCATGCAATTTTCTCAAGAGAATACCTGCTCCTCAAGCCCGTATTATTGGGGGGTCTGGAACGGTTCGTGCAAGCTGCGCATTGGCGACCTCACCTGGTGCCAGACTCACTAACTCTCGCCTGCGGGCGGTATACTCCGGCCATCCTTCGCAAACTTAGACATCGGGTGTCCAAGTTTAAGGAAGGTTGCACAAGGGAGGTTGGCGGGGTACAGTGGCGAGGTAATGCAGACAGGAGAGACTAGGGCAGACGTGGCGCGCCTCTTCGGCGTAGGGGCGCATTTCGCGCAGGCCAAAAGCCGCCGCCATCCCTCGATGAAGCCATATCTCGTGGGGAGCAGGGGCCGCCAAGAGATTGTTGACCTTGCGAAGACCAACGAGCAGCTCGCGGGAGCAAGGGCGGCGCTCGCCACCCTTGCGCGGGAGGGCAAGGTGGTCCTCTTTGTAGGGGGGAAGACCGAGGTCGCCGCCGAGGTCGCCACAACTGCGAAGCGCCTCGGTGCCCCGTATGTTGCGGGCCGCTGGCTCGGTGGCACTATCTCGAACTGGCCTGAGATTAAGAAGCGCGTTGACCGGCTCGCTACGCTCACCGAGGAGCACGCGTCGGGCGCCGCTGCCCGGGTGCACACCAAGCTCGAGCTCGTTCTGCGCCAGCGCGAGGAGAAGCGCCTTGCCCTGCGCCTCGGGGGGGTAGTCGGTCTCACGAAGCGCCCGGACGCGCTGGTGGTGGTAGACACCAAGCGCGAGCACCACGCGGTCAAGGAGGCACACGACGCAGGTATCCCGATTATCGCACTCATGAGTTCGGACTGTGACCTCAAAGATGCGACCTACCCCATCGTCGGGAATGACGCCTCGCGTGAGACCGTGAAACTCATCCTAAACGAACTCGCAGACGCTTTTGAAGAGGGCCGACCGGGACGTGGGCCCGACGGCTCGGCGCAAGACCGGGCTGTGTAAAGCCCATTTCTGTGGGCTCTGGTTCGTGCTATCATTGGCAGGTCAATCCTCCATGGAGCTTACGGCTGATACCATCAAGCAGCTGCGCGAGGCCACGGGTGTCTCGGTGATGCAGTGCAAACGAGCGCTCGAAGAGGCGGGCGGCGACCTCGAGGCGGCCACGGTGCTCCTGCGAGAGCGTGCGGTAACCTCCGCAGCGAAGAAGGCTGACCGGGAGCTTGGCGCCGGAGTCGTGGGGAGCTATATGCATGAGGGGGCTATGGGCGCCATGGTGCTCTTGTCATGCGAGACTGACTTTGTTGCCAAGAATCCCGAATTTGGCGCGCTTGCCCGCGAGCTTGCGATGCAGGTTGCGGCTATGAATCCAGTGGATACCGACGCACTCCTCGTAGAACCTTTCATTAAAGACGCGAGCCGGACTATACGTGACCTGTTGAACGAGGCAGTCCAGAAGTTTGGCGAGCGCATTGAGGTTGCCTCCTTCGCGCGCCTTGCGGTGCACTAATCTCCCGAGCATGTACTTCATCCTCGTCACCCTACTCCTGCTTGTCATCTATATCACTCTGCTCGTGCGTGAAGCGCGTCGCGGCAGACGCTTCTTCGCCGCATACCGCGAGCGCCTCGACCGATTCGTGGGCAACGGCGCCTTTATCGCGAGGCACGTTGACTTCAACAGCTTCGCGCGCGAAGAGGTCATCCACCTCTCTCGTCAGGGGATGCACATTCTGGCACACCGCGTCCTGCTTGGCGTTCGTGCGGCCGAGCGACTCCTCACTCGGCTCGTCCGGCATCTCCGTCTCCATACCGAGACGGCGCCGCCAGGAGGGGAGAGCTCCCGCTCATTCGTGCGCACCCTCTCCGAGTTCAAGGGGCACCTCGAGGCGACACGCCCTGAGATGCCCGAGGTTCACTAAAGTACCAAGGCCGCCTTACTACCAAGCGAGCCGAGCGACATGGGACCATTCTGATGGTACTGTGTCCGAGGCAAGCGTAGGGAGCAGGCCGCCTTAGCTCAGATGGTCAGAGCAACACTTTTGTAAAGTGAAGGTCCCCAGTTCGAATCTGGGAGGCGGCTCAAAGAGCCTTTGTTGTGCTTCTCGTTGTCGCAGGTGTCGTCGAAGCAAGCGCGCCTTTGGGGAAGCGCTTCTCAAAGTCGGTGAGCGTGGTGAAGCCGTAGCTCGACGTGCCGTTAATGACAAACGCGGGGAACTCCTCGCGTACTTTCTGGAGGCCGATAAGGGTCTCGAGTGCGCCCAGGCCCAAGTGATAATCAAAGGAGTAGACGCGGAGCGTCGGGTATGTATCGCGCAGATACGAGAGCGCGTACCCGGCCTTGTCGCAGTTGGGGCAGTTGCCCGCATTGCTGTAGAAGTAGAGTACCGTTACCGGTTTGGTACCACAGGCCGCAGCAAGCTTCTTGGTGACGAGGTAGTCGCGGATCTCAAGCAGAGAGTACTGCTGTTTGAGACGCGTCACTTGCGCATTGTTGCTTCCCAGTTGGTCCTCCGTGTAGGAGAGGCGGTTGCCCAGGTCGGTGAGGTCGCCGGTGATGTCGGTCGAGGAGGCGTTGTCGCAGGGGGCTGCCTCAAGCAGGGAGAACTGGGTATCAAGCGAGAGCGTGTCTATAGAGAGTTGGGCCTCAATGGCCGAGAGCTCTTCGATGCGTTGCCCGTTTAAGTAATCAATCGCATAGGCCACCGTGGCGACGAGGGCAACCGTTATAGCCAAGGCGATGAGGGCATTGCGCCCAACAATTGACATAGAGGGAGACTAACGCCAGGAACGGTTTTTGCCAAGCGCCACGTCGGTGGTAGCACGCAAGAGCCACAGAGGTGCGATGAGGCCGTAGAGGAAGATGTAGGCGAAGAGTCCGCGTACCAAGGAGCCCGGGGTCTTCGAGAGGCGCTTACCGATAGTAATCATCGTGACACTTCCCGCCATGGCAGCGAGCCCGAGTAAGATATAGAGGGAGGAGGGCAGGTAGAACCAGTCGAAGCCGAAGCCGTGCGGTAACCAGGCGTAGGAGAGGGGTATGCCGAGCCGCAGCTGATAGGCCGTTACTCCGCGCTCGATGAGCATGAAGATGACGAGACAAAAGACGAGTATGCCGCCTGCAATTGCCATAAATCCTAGAGGGAGCACAATCGTGCCGAGCGCTCCATAGCGACGCCTCCCGAGGAGGCCACGATACTCGAGGCCCGCGTTGCGCATGAAGCCGGTAGTCCATCGGGTGCGTTGCTTGATGAGGGCCGTAAGAGTCAGGGGTGCCTTGGTGTAGACGCGGGCCCGTGGGGCGTTCTCGATCCAATAACCATTCTTCTGGAGCCGAAGCGCCATCTCGAGGTCCTCGGTCTTGTGTCCCTCGCGGAAGCCGCCCAGCCGGGCGACGACCGAGCGGCGATAGATGGAGAAGGGCCCCGGGGTCACATAGATGCCGTTTATCGAGGCAAGCACATGCCGGAGCGTGATGCCGAAGATATATTCGGCATTCTGCATATGCCGCAGGATATTGTTGGGCTTTGAGACCGACATGGCCGCCGTGGTCGCGGCGACCACCGGTTCGGCGAAGGCGGGGATAATCTGCAAGAGCGCGTCGGGCTCGACGAAAGAGTCTGCGTCGAGGCAGCCGACGAAGTCAGCTGTAGTGGCGGCGATACCGGCGTTTACCGCGTGGTGCTTACCGCGTTTCTCCTCGTGGAGAATGCGCACGCGCGGGTTAAGGGCATAGCGAGCCATGACCTCGGGCGTGTTGTCAGTTGAGCCGTTATCAATGAGGACAATCTCAAGCTTCTCCGAGGGATACTGGAGCGCCAAGAGCGACTCGGTAGTCGCGGCGACCGTTTCGCCCTCATTTAAGCACGGCACCAGGATGGCTACAGAAGGGAGTGCGGGGTCGTC
>DATEBU010000048.1:0-3423 GCA_036516675.1 Minisyncoccota bacterium | reverse complement strand
ATGGCTCGCGTCCGCGCGCTTGCCGCCGACGCGCACGAGCTCCGACAGAAGGCTGGTATCAAGGTGCGCCAGCCACTCACCCAGCTCTCGGTGCCCGACGCCCTCGCCCCCGAACTCGCCGCCCTGCTCTCCGAAGAAGTGAACGTGAAGCGCATTGTAGGTGCCCACGCGTCGGTAGAGCTCGACATTGAGCTCACCCCCGAGCTCGTCCTCGAGGGCGACGAACGCGAGATGGCACGGGCGGTGGCGGAGGCGCGCAAGGATGAAGGGTTTGTGCAGGGCGACCAGGTCAGGGTTGCGCAAGACCCCGGAGGCGCGCACGCAGTCGAGCTCTCAAGCGGCACGGCGCGCTTCAACCTCATACGCGACTCGTCTCGCGCCGAAGCGGATGCGGCATAAGTACGAGACCCGGGGCATTGTGCTCGCACGCGCCGGCGCGGGGGAGAACCACGCGCAACTCGCGATCCTCACGGCTGACCTCGGCCTCCTGCGCGCTCGCGCCACGGGCGTGCGGCACACGAAGAGCAAGCTCGCCCACGCGCTCGTCACCTTTGCGCAAAGTGAACTCACGCTCGTCGCTGGTCGTGAGGGATGGCGGGTGACGGGAGCAGTTTTGGAGCAGAACTGGTTCGTGCGTTTAGCGAGTACGGACGCGCGCCGTCGAGCGGCCCGGGTGACAGGACTCCTGCTCCGGCTCTCTCCTGGGGAGGCACCCGAAGCGGCGCTCTACCCGGTCGTGACGGGTTTCTTCGAGGCACTCGGCGGAGATACACCCGAGTCTCACGAGGGGGCCGAGCTTGTTGCCGCCTCAAGCATTCTTGCAGTACTCGGATTTGACAGCTCTGCGGCCGAACCTGGAGCGGGGGAGGACCCTGCGATAGCAGCCTTCTCTTCTGATGACCTCGCGCAGGTACTCGGCGAGCGCGAGCGCTATATAGCCCGCATCAATCGAGGCATCGAGGCCTCCGGCCTCTGAAGCCATCGCGACATGGGGATTTGACAAGTTGCATCAATTCATATACTCTCAGCCCAGAGTTACCCGAGCAACAGGAGAGACACATGCTTGAACAGATTGCGGCACTACTCGCCCCGGCGCTGACCGCTTCCGGCCTCCCGAGGGAGGGCGTGGCGCAGGTGCTCGAGCACCAGGGCGAGGCACTCGCCGCCGACATGGTCGCAGTGCTTCGCGCTCGCGTCGAGGCCATGACCGGCCTCGTTTGTCGGCGGTGGAAGGTCGACCGCAACCAATCGTCCCAAGCCGTGCTGGAGGGCACCGGCCGCAAGGTCTATGCCAATGACGAGGTTGTCGCAGCCATGCCGCGCGGCGAAGGTGAAGAAGGGGAGACGATCTTCTTCAAACTCGACCTTTCGCAGCGCGGCGGCTACATCAGCGACACCGGTCTCGACGAGGAGCTCGATCTTCGCGGGCTTGAAGACGAGTTTCCCGATAACCTCGCCGCGCTCAACAAGGCCGACCCAGTCTTGGCCGATACCCACCCAAACGCTTGCCGGTGGAAGGACAAGAACGGCAAGCGCTGCTACGCCGCGTTCGACCGTTGGGGTGGCGAGCGCCATGTGCTCGTCGACCGCGACGGCCGTAGGTGGTATGGCCCCTGGTGGTTCGCCGGCCGCCGCAAGCTGAGCACTAAGCCCTCAGTACCCTAATCTCTTTCAGAACCTCGGGCCTTTGCCCTCGGGCCGTATGCGCAGCATGCGGCCCGTTCGATTTCATGCGGTACAATAGTCTCGGCGATAGGCGAATACGCGGGTGAGCATGTCTCTCCTGCTGCCGAAGCCAGTATCCCTATGCCCGGAGCGAGTGTGGCCACGCGCCGTACTCGGAGTGGCTAGGCAGAAACTTCAAAAAATGAAGATACTTGGTGCGACGTGCTCTGGCATTACCGATGCCGAATAAGATACAGCCCGGAGAATATTCAAGGGGTGGTGGTATGGATGGCACTTCGCACGAATTCGGCCGCGTTCAACCGTTGGAATGACGAGCGCAATGTGAACGTCAACCGCGACGACAATAGGTGGAATGACAACTGGTGGTTCGCCGGCCGCCGCAACTATTCTCATTTCGAACGCCCGCCACTCGGCGGGCGTTCGTTTTGCGACGCCACTTTGCCATACCAGCCGCCGAACTGTTTACCGGCGTCCTCAAGCGGTAGCGAGAGGGCGGCGTATCGTTTCGTCTCAAGCGAGCCGGTCTCCCACAGCACCATGAGCAGCACCTTCACCGTATCGAGCTTCCGGATTGCCACTCGTATCCATGGGGCCTTTGCCGAGCGCTCCAAAAAAGTCGCGGATGCAGCGGCTTCGATACATTCAACAAGCAGCCCATCAATACGTACTCCCAATGTGTACCGATGCGTCTTCGGTAGCTTCTGGTAGTATCCATTCCATAAGAGATATGCTGCCTTCAGACGCTCAAGGACCGGTAAAAGCCGTTGGGGGGGGGTTGGATTCATCGGGAAAGAAATTAGCTAAGTCGTACGAGAATATCATCTCTGTTGAGAATTTGCTTGCGGCCTGGTCGGAGTTCGTCTGCGGCAAGCGCAAGAAGGTAGACGTGCAAGAGTTCGAGCGGAATCTGATGGCGAACATCCTTGCACTCCACCGCGACCTCGCGACCAAGACATATCGCCACGGCGGCTATTACGCCTTCTCCATCTCCGACCCAAAGCCGCGGAGCATCCACAAGGCGAGCGTCCGCGACCGCCTCCTCCACCACGCACTCTATCGCCAACTGTATCCATTCTTTGATCGTACGTTCATTGCCGACTCCTACTCCTGCCGAGAAGGGAAGGGGACACACAAGGCAATGGAGCGATTCCGTGAGTTCGCGTACCAAGAGTCCAAGAATTACACACGCACGACGTATGTGCTCAAGTGCGATATTCGCAAGTTCTTCGCCTCGGTGGACCAGGCGATTCTGATGGGTATCCTCCGCTCACGCATCCCCGATCAAGATATCCTCTGGCTCATCAGCCGAGTGGTCGAGAGCTTCGACTCCACAGCCCCAGGCAAAGGCCTCCCGCTCGGCAACCTCACCTCGCAGCTCCTCGTAAACATCTACATGAACGAGTTCGACCAGTTCGTGAAGCATAGGCTCAAGGCGAAGTTCTATGTCCGCTACGCGGACGATTTCGTATTCCTCTCCCCAGACCGCGCGTGGCTTGAGTCGCTCTTACAGAGCATCAGCAGCTTTCTTGGCAACCACCTCGCGCTTACGCTCCATCCAAACAAAGTATCTATTCGTACCTTCGCGTCTGGAGTGGACTTCCTCGGCTGGGTTCACTTTCCCGACCACCGGGTGCTGCGGACTACTACGAAACGGCGCATGTTCCGCATCATTGAGCAAAAGGACGGGAAGGAAGAGGTAGTACAGTCGTATCTCGGGCTCTTGAGTCACGGGAATAC
>DATEBU010000047.1:0-2375 GCA_036516675.1 Minisyncoccota bacterium | reverse complement strand
TCTAAGACGGGCCTCCGGATGCAGCCGCGCCCTGTCTTCTTCGCCGGTCTCTCAATATTTCTGGTGGCGACGGTCTTCATGTTCGGCACCGTCCTCTCCGCGCTCTCCTTCGCCCTCTTCCTCGCACCCGTGTGGCTACCCGCGCTCGTTATCCGCGGCGCTTGGATTATGTGGATTGACCTGAAACGTGGGGAGTTCATCGCGAGTCAGGAGTATATCCTGCTTGAGATCAAGCCGCCGCGCTCGATAGAGAACACCCCGCTTGCCATGGAGGCCGTCATTGATGGGCTCCATTTGGACCCAGGCGAGAGCAATTGGTACAAGGTATTCGTACAAGGGGGCATTCGGCCATACTGGTCGCTCGAACTGGCATCTATAGAGGGCCAGGTCCATTTCTTCATCTGGACGCGCGCCGGTTTTCGCCGGCTGATTGAATCTCAAGTGTACGCACAGTACCCGGGCGCACAGGTGGTAGAGGCACCCGACTATACCCGCCGTATCAGTGCCCGTACCGGAGAGTGGGACCTCTTCGGCTGCGACTACAAGCATACGAATCCGGACCCGTACCCCATTAAGACCTACGTGGACTATGGCCTTGATAAGACACAGAAGGAGCCGGAGCAGACGGACCCGCTCGCGAACCTTATTGAATTCCTTGGGTCCTTTGGTAAGGGTGAGCAATTTTGGCTCCAAATCATCATCCGTGTGCACAAGGGCGATAAGTACCATAAGCGCACGTCCTCGGGCGCAGTGCACACCTGGCGCGATGAGGCACAGAAAATTATAACTGACATCCGCCGCAAGACACGCGACCCCTACATTGACCCGGCGACCGGCGAAGAGCGGCCCGGCTTCCCGAACCCGACTAAGGGCCAGGCCGAGGCGATGGCAGCTATCGAGCGCAATATCGCTAAGCATCCGTTTGATGTGGGGATACGGGCTCTCTATCTTGCAGAGGCGGGTGGTCAGTTTAAGCCCGTGGTCATTGCAAGCATGAAGGCGCTCTTCAAGCAGTTTAGTTCCCAGTCATACAACGGTATCGGTTGGAATGGAGCTCGCGGACTCCTGCGATTCGACGACTATCCGTGGGAGATTGGTGTCTCCAAAGAGAAGGAGAAAGAACGCCGCGAACTCGTTGACGCCTATCGTCGCCGACAGTACTTCCATGCCCCCTACGCGTATGATGACTACATGGTAATGAGCACCGAGGAGCTCGCGACCTTATATCACATCCCCTCACGAGCGGTTGCCGCACCCTCCCTCGACCGTATCTCCTCGGCCACAAGCGAGGCGCCCCCCAATCTCCCTATCTAGCTATGATACAGTTCCTCGAACGTTTCGGTACGGCGTCTGTGTCTGCGCTTGGGCTCCATACGCGCCGATATGCCCTCGAGTGGCTGCTCGCACTCACTATATTGGGGAGCGCATTGCTCTCTATGTATCTACTTATCGCGCCGCCCTCGCCCTATCCAAGTGGTGCTGTTGTGGTGGTGAAGGAGGGTGCCTCTGCGGCAGTCGTCGCGCGCGAGCTTGCGGACGCTGGTGTCGTGCTCCACCCAGAACTCTTGCGGGCCCTCTTGCGCGCCACGGGCGATACCGCGATACGCGCGGGAGCCTACCGCTTTGCTGCCCCTGAAAATCTGGTGTCTGTTGCTCGCCGACTTTCGGCGGGAGTCTACGGCATACCCGCCAAGCGCATCACCTTCCCCGAGGGCCTCACGACGCTCGACATGGCCCACAAGGTCGCCGCGGCGTTCCCGTCACTATCCGTTTCAGACTTCATTTCAGAGGCAGGGCCCTACGAAGGGTATCTCTTCCCCGACACGTACACCTTCCAACCATCGGCCACTGCTGCCTCTATTGTGATTAAGCTGCAAGATACCTTTCTGGAGAAGACCGAGTCCTTAGCGTCAGATATCGCCGTGTCGGGCCGCACACTCTCCGACGTCGTCATCATGGCGTCTATTATTGAACGCGAGGCACGCAGGCCCGACGACCGCCGCATGATTTCTGGCATTCTCTGGAATCGTATTGAGAAGGGCATGCCACTACAGGTTGATGCGGTGTTCGGCTATATCTACAGCCGACAGACGTACTCACCTTCCTACGCTGACCTTGGCGTTGACTCACCCTACAATACTTACACCAACAAAGGTCTGCCGCCCGGCCCTATCTGTAATCCAGGCTTGAGTGCGATTGATGCGGCGCTCCACCCAACCAAAACAAAATATCTCTTCTATCTCACTGGCCGCGACGGGCTCATGCGCTACGCCACCACCTACAAGGGACACAAGGCCAATCTGAACGCGTACTTACGATAAATGCAGAAGCCGCGCGACGGATGTTCTCGAGAGTGAGAATCCTATCGCGCGGCT
>DATEBU010000046.1:0-5930 GCA_036516675.1 Minisyncoccota bacterium | reverse complement strand
GAGGCCGGAGGGCGTGCGGAGCTTGATGGTGCGCGAATTCCACATGAGGACGCGCGAGTCGAGCGAGCTTATCGTTATCGTGTTTCCTCCGCCTACGAACGTAACGACGTAGTCGTCGCGGAAGGGGTTTGCGGAATTGTCGGCGAAGCCGAGACCGGAGATGACGGTGGTCGCGCCCGCGAGGGAGAGGATGGTGTTGTCGGAGATGTGAGGAGCGCCCGGACACGCGTACCCCTGCGCGCCCTCTGACACGGCGCCGAGGGAAGCAAATGTCGTCGCGAGTGTTTCATCAATCGAATACCAATGATCCTGCTGCCCGACAAAGCTGTACTGCGCGAAGGGAAGCGAGCCGCTCTCTTGCGTCGTGTACAGGTGCCCTTCGATTTTCTCAAATCGGTAACCCTCGGAGTTGAGCTTCGCGGTATCGGGCTTCGTCGTGTAGATGCGATCTTCCGTCGAGTCGCTTTTGAACCGCTGGAGCGGAGCGGTCCCGCTCATTTCTCTGTCGTACACATACGCGACGACGCCGCGGTCGGCGTATCCGAGATCGGAAATAAAGCGCCGCTGCTCGGATTCGCTCGTCGTATAGAAATGCTTTTTCGTCCGCGGCTCGAAGAGCTCGTAGAGCGGCGTGAGGCCGGGTGTTGCACAAGAGAGCGAGCTTGAAGGGGGTTTGGTGGTAGGAGTGGGAGGTTTCGTCCCGGGCACAGAAGACTCCTCGAGAACCGCGCGCGTCCTCGGCCCGACGCTCCCCCAACCGGTGGTGGCGGGCGTGCCGGAAGAGACCAGGCCGCGCGCGGCTTGGAACTGCCGCACGCCTGCTTGCGTAAGGAGACCAAAGTGTCCTGTGTCAGAACCGGGCGCAAGGTAGCCCTTAGTGATGAGATACCGCTGGAGACGTCGCACATCCTCACCGCTCATGCCCGCTGTAAGCGTGCGCAACAGCTTAAGGCGCTCGCCCGTGCCCGCAGGCGGTATCTGACCACGCAAGATTGACCGAATCTCGCTCACGGTCGTAGCGCTCGCATTGAACGAAGAGAGTAGCCCCGCGATTGCGCTGATCTGCGACTCCGTGAGAGCGGCGGAGGCGGATACCGGAATGGCGAGAAGTACGAGAAAAAGTGTGACGACCAAGCATCTTGCACCGAATTTCTTTGGGGCCATGCCACCGAGCGTACAGCCTGCGGGCGGATGTGGCAATATGTCGGGGGTTGATAACGTCATCAATAACGGATGGGGTGGGGAGAATCCCCCGCCGCGTTTTTGCATACCCTGTACACTGCTCTCATGCTTAAAGTATCCGGAAACGAGGTGCTTCGCGACAGTGTGGTCGTGGGATATATCGATGGCATATACATCAAAGGCCGCGACTACAAGAATATCGGCTACTTCCAAGACAACTACATTTATGATGCTCTGGGCAAGAAGCTTGCCTACATCAACGGCGACTACCTGTATGATTACGCGAACCCAAAGTCATACACCGACCTCGGCAAGGTCAAGAAGGCGTTCAAGGACGACGGCCTGCCCGAGATTGCTCGCTCGGCCATCTATCAGCTCATCGGGGCGTAGCGTAGTCAGAGGAGCTTGCGCAGTTCGTCCAGTGAAATCTTGAGATCACGCAGGATGGCACCGAGCGATACCGCCTCAGGCATTGACAAAGCTTTTGCGTCTGCCGCTTCTGCGAGCTGCGCCGCCCCTGCGGCTGTGAGGGCCCCAGCCCAAAAAGGAGTGCGCGTAATCCTCCCAGGTCATGTTGCCGCGGCCTCGGTCATGGAGTAGTACCGGGAAACGGAGGGAACGTCTGTTCGACATAATCGCGTATAATCTTCTCTGCCTTCGGTGCCTCCATCATCGCAGTCTCCCAGACAAGCGGGAGTTCGAGACTAAAGTAATCGTGCGCCGCCCAGTCGCGCATGCCAGCCATCTTTCTCCATGGTACTTCTACCTTCGTGCGCGTCTCGTCGGAAACCTTCTTCGCAAGTTGTCCGACCACTTCGAGCTGCATGATTACGGCGCTCTGCGTCTTTTGGTCCAAAAGAAAGGCCGCCTCATCCATCCCGGCTGTGAATGCACAGAGCTTGTCGAATGCGTCGAGCATCAACCGCAGATATGCCGAGTCATCCTTCATAGAGTGGATGGAGATCGTGGTAGATAGAGTCACGGAAGTAAGGGATGACATTGCTCTCGGAGACGACATCCGCTGATCGCCCGAGACTCGCGGCCAAGTCTTCACGCAGGCCGATGAGGTCCCAGAGCGATATGCGATTGCGATAGGTGACAAGCAAGTCCACATCGCTGTCGGGGCGAGCTTCGCCGCGTGCGAAGGAGCCGAAGATTTGCGCGCGCTTCACGCCGTATTTCTCAAACACGGGCGTAGCCTTCTCCCTAATTTCCTCCAAAGTTGGGATCATGGCGTGATTGTACCACAGAGCCGCCAACGCTTCGCGTCGACATCTCTTCCCTACTGGGCCCTGGTTAGTTCCGGCTCGCGATGATGTCAGCGGCCACGTTTTGCGGCACGGCCTCATAGTGGTCGAACTCCATCGTCATGTTGCCGCGACCCTCGGTCATGCTTCGTAGCGCGGTGGTGTAGCCGAACATCTCTGAGAGCGGCACCTTGGCGTGCACCACCTTGCTCATGCCGCGTTCGTCCATGCCCTCTATAGAGCCACGCTTGCCCGAGAGGGAGCCCGTGATGTCGCCCATGAACTGCTCGGGCATCGTGACCTCCACCCTCATGATGGGCTCGAGGATGACGGGCTTAGCCTTCTTGGCTGCGTCTTGGAAGGCGATGGAGCCCGCAATCTTAAACGCGATTTCCGAGGAGTCCACCTCGTGGTAGGAGCCGTCGTAGAGGTCTACCGAGATGTCCACGACCGGGTAGCCGGCGAGAATCCCTCGCGCCATCGCCTCGCGAATGCCCTTCTCCACCGCGCTAATGTACTCGTTGGGGATGACTCCGCCCTTGATGTTGTTGATGAATTCGAAATGGTCCTCGCGGGTAGTGTTCTTGGCGAGCTTCTTCTTGGTATCCGGGTCTATCGGCTCAAGCTTCTTCAGGTGAATCTTAACGTGTCCGTACTGCCCGCGACCGCCCGTCTGCTTGACGTACTTCTCCTCCCCATCCGCGCTCGCTAGAACGGTCTCCCTATAGGCCACCTGTGGCTTACCAGTGTCAGCGACCACATTAAACTCGCGACGCATGCGGTCTACCAAGATCTCGAGGTGCAATTCGCCCATACCGGCGATGATAGTCTCGCCCGTCTCCTCGTCGCTCGTAACACGGAAGGTCGGGTCTTCGTCTGAGAGCTTGCGGAGCGCCGTGCCCATCTTCTCATGGTCGGCCTTGGTCTTGGGCTCAATGCGCACCGACACCACTGGCTCGGGGAAGACAATCTGCTCAAGCACGATGGGGTTCGCCTCGTCACAGAGCGTATCGCTGGTCTTCGTGTCTTTGAGCCCCACGAATGCGGCAATCTCGCCTGCGAAGACCTGCTCAACCTCCTCGCGCTTGTCGGCCTGCAGCCGCACGATGCGGCCGACGCGCTCCTTAGAGCCGCTGCGGGAATTGTAGATGTAGGAGCCAGCGGCCACCGAGCCTGAGTAGACTCGGAAGAACGTGAGGGCGCCCACAAATGGGTCGGTCTGGAGCTTGAAGGCGAGCGCCGAGAACGGCTCGTCGTCAGAGGCGTGGCGCTCAATTTGGTCGCCCGTCTTAGGGTTAATACCCGTGGCCGGGGGCAGGTCGAGTGGGGAGGGTAGGTAGTCCACCACAGCGTCGAGCACCAGCTGCACGCCCTTGTTCTTAAGCGCAGAGCCCGTGTAAACCGGAAATATCTCGTTCGCAATTACGCCCTTGCGCAGGAGTTGCTTCAGCACCTCCACCGAGGGCTCCTGCCCTTCGAGGTACGCACTCATGACCACGTCGTCTTGTTCGACGATGCGCTCGACGAGCTCGCCACGATACTTCTTCGCGTCTTCAAGAAGATTGGCGGGAACCTCGCCCTCGATGACCTCCTCACCCATATTTCCGCTAAACGTGTAGCTCTTCATCGAGAGGAGGTCTACGACGCCCTCGTGCGCGGCCTCCTCCCCCATCGGAATCTGCATGCGGATGGCCTTCGGTGAGAGGCGGTCGAGGATGCTCGCGTAAGAATCCTCAAAGGAGGCGCCGGTGCGGTCGAGCTTGTTGATGAAGCAGATGCGCGGCACGTTTGCCTCGTCGGCGTAGCGCCAGTTGGTCTCGCTCTGCGGTTCAACGCCAGCTACCCCGTCGAAGACGACGATGGCGCCGTCCAAGACACGCATGGAGCGCTTCACCTCGGCGGTGAAGTCAATGTGCCCCGGCGTATCAATGACGTTGAAGCGGAATTTCTTCGCCGCGTCCTTCTTGTCGGGCTCGTTGGTGCGCGTCCAGAAGCAGGTGATGGCCGCAGCGGTGATGGTGATACCGCGCTCGCGCTCCTGCTCCATCCAGTCGGTAGTGGTCTCGCCCTCGTGCACCTCGCCTATTTTGTGTTGGGAGCCAGTATAGAAAAGCACCCGCTCACTGGTGGTCGTCTTGCCCGCGTCAATATGGGCAATGATGCCGAAGTTCCTGACCTTCTCGAGTGGATAATCGCGTTTCATAGCCTGGTTACAAAAATAAAAGCCCGCAGGGCGTTACCCCGATACTACCGGAATATGCCGGAAATGCAAAGGCTGCAGACTATTTCGGATGCTTGCGGATATTGAGAAGACGATAAGTATCGCCCACGATGCGGAAGTAGAAGCGGACCGTGTCCGTCACGCGCGCTTGCCAAATATCGCCGGTCTCGTCGTACTTCTTGGCACGAAGCGACGGGTGACGAATATCTTGAACAAGGAAGGCTACTTGTTTACGAAATGCCTTGCGTACTCCAGTTGGAAACTCTACGAACGCACGGTCAAACCGCGTCGTTGTGGAGTATTTCATTTCTCTAGATGTGCCATCAGCTCTTCAACGGTGTTGAATGGCCCCGATATCCTCCCCTCCCTTTCGTCCTTCAAACTTGCTTCAAGCCAGCGAGGAAATTTCTTTTGCCTTTGTTTCGTCGGAGCCTGTGTAGTCGGAGCGGTTTTAGACAAGCGCACAGGGATACGCTGCGACTTCTCCTGCCGCATCTCCCGTACCACCTTCTCCAGAGCGCTCAAACGCTTCTCGATCATTGCGTTGGTCATGCGCGTATTATACCACAACGGCCCTTTCGGGCCGTTTTACCACGCGAAATGGGCGAAGGCTTTATTTGCTTCCGCCATTCTATGCATTTCATCTTTTTTCTTGATGGCCTCACCCTCGTTCTTAGCTGCGGCGAGGATCTGGTCGGCAAGCTTCTCGGCCATCGGACGGCCCTTGCCGCTCCGGGCCGCCCCGATAATCCAACGGAATGAGAGCGCGAGCCGTCGCGCCGTAGGCACCTCGCGTGGCACCTGGTAGTTGGCCCCGCCGACGCGGCGAGAGCGCACCTCCATCAGAGGCGAGACGTTCCGGATGGCTGTATCAAACGTCTCGAGCGGGTCTGCCCCGCCCTCTTTAATCTTATCGAGGGCTCCGTACACCACCTTGCGGGCCGTGTCCTTTTTGCCGTCCCACATGACGGCGTTGATGAAGCGGGTCACCGTCTCTGAACTGTAGGTCAGGTCGGGCGTCCAAGTACGTGGCTTCTTAAGGGGGCGTCTCATGAGAAAAGATTTAAATATTTAAATGTCATTTGGGGCGCTTCGCGCCGTAGCGAGAGCGGGCATTCTTGCGTTTGTCGACGCCTGCGGCGTCGAGCTTGCCGCGCACAATCGTGTACTGCACGCCGATGTCCTTGACGCGCCCACCGCGCAAGAGGACGACCGAGTGCTCCTGGAGGTTGTGCCCCTCGCCGGGGATGTAGGCAGTGACCTCCATGCCATTGGTGAGC
>DATEBU010000045.1:0-3451 GCA_036516675.1 Minisyncoccota bacterium | reverse complement strand
GATAGCGAGACCGAATACGTCCTTCAGGTTCTCGTCGCCGGTCTCGGGGAAGATGGTGTTCTCCCGGAGCCCGAGGGTGATGTTACCCATCTCGTCAATCGCGCTCGGCGAGAGACCGCGGAAGTCGCGGGTTCGTGGCAGCGCAATGTGGATGAGCCTGTCGAGGAAGTCGTACATGCGCGCGCCACGGAGTGTGACCTGGAGCCCTACCGTGTCGCCCTCACGGAGCTTAAAGGAGGCGATGGAGAGGCGGGCCGCGCGACGGGCGGGCTTCTGCCCGGTAATCTTCGCCAGCCGGTCCTCGATAATCTCAATCTGCTTGGGGTCTTGGCGCTTCTTACCCACGCCGGAAGAGACGACTACGCGGGTGACACGCGGCCCTTGCATCGGGCTCGTGTAGCCAAAACGCTCCCCGAGCGCTTGATAGGCACTGTGCTGGCGGTCTTTCGTGAGTGACATAGGCTAGGTGACTACCTTGGCGACATTTGAAACGTGAATGGGCATCGGGCGCTCGACAATGCGGCCCGTCTGGCCCGAACGGCCCTTCACATGGCGCTTGGCCACGGCAACACCCTCGACCACGATGCGGTCCGCCCTCGGCAGGGCGCGCGCAATCACGCCGGTCTTGCCCTTGTCCTTACCGGCGATAACACGCACCCTGTCTCCTTTTTTGACGTGCATATTAAAATAGTTAGACCACCTCAGGAGCGATGGAGGTGATAGCGTGCCAGCCGCGCTCCGAAAGCTCGCGGGGGACGGGGCCGAAGACGCGATTACCCTTAGGGCCGAGCGTCTTGCCTTGCTGCTCAACGAGAACAACGGCGTTCTCGTCAAAGCGGATATAGGAGCCATCTCTACGCGCGAATGGCTTAGTCTGCCGCACGACAACCGCGCGACAGATATCCTTCTTCTTAACGGGCTTCCGGGGTTCTGCTGTTTGGATAGACACGATGACCGTGTCCCCAATGCGAGCATACCGGCGCTTCGAGCCACCGGGCACCTTAAATATACGTGCAATCTTGCCGCCAGAATTGTCTGCTACTTTAACGATGGATTGGGGCTGCAACATAAATCTAATCGAGAGGCTCTGCTACCGCGACAGCCTTGCTGGTGGTGGTAACACGGAAACGCTTCATTTTTGAGATGGGACGCGTCGCGACGATAGTGACCCGATCGCCTACGCTAGAGGTGTTCCCCGGGTCATGCGCGAGATACTTCTTGGTACGAACCTGGTACTTCTTGTACTTCGGGTGCTTCACATAGCGGTCAACGCGCACAACCGCCGTATCGGTGCCGGCCCTCTTCAGGACAACGCCCGTGAGCGACTGGGGACGCACGTCCCTGGTGGAAGTAGTAGAATTTGCAGTTGTTTTCATAGCGTGGGTACGGCCTCCGTGCGCCGAGCTCTCCGCTCGGTCAGGGCGCGAGCTACCGTCTTACGGAGCTTCTGGGGCGCGGAGGAGTCTCCCGAGCGCGAGCCGGCGGCAGAGAACCGCACGCCCCGGAGCGTGGCGCGCGTGTCTGCTAGGAGCGTGGTGAGCTCCGCGTCCGTCTTTAGCTTCATATCTTCTCTTTTTGCCATATACATCAAGAAAGGGCAATCACTGCCGTGCCACAACGCGCGTCCTCATCGGCAGCTTCATGCCTGCCTGGCGCAGCGCCGCGCGTGCCGCAAGGTCAGCGACCCCGTCGAGCTCAAAGAGGACACGTCCTGGCCGCACCTCAAAAACGTAGTGTTTAGGGTCGCCCTTGCCTTTACCCATGCCCACCTCGGCCGGCTTGGCAGTGATGGGACGGTCTGGGAAGACACGTATCCAGAGCTTGCCTGTCTTTGCAGTCGAGCGGGTAAGCACCTTCCGGGCAGCCTCAATCTGGTTGCTCGTGAGGCGGGCGGGCGTCATGGCCTTCAAGGCGAGCGAGCCAAAGGCAATCGTCGTGCCGCGTGTGTCAGGATGTGAGCGGCGCTCCACGCCCTTCCGACCTGTCTGCCACTTGCGATGCTTGACCTTCTTGGGGAACAACATGATAATTCAGTGGATTACGCAGCCGCCCCCACCTGCCGAGCCCCACCACGACGTGTCTCGACCACCACGCCGCGATAAATCCATACCTTGATGCCGATGACACCATAGGGGAGATACGCCTCCTGGGCGGCGAAGTCGATGTCTGCACGGAAGGTCTGGAGTGGAATACGGCCCTTCTTGGCCTGCTCCTTGCGGCTCATCTCCGCGCCGCCGAGGCGGCCGGAAATAGCGATGCGTACGCCCTCGACCTCGCGTGCGGCTATCACCTTCTCCACGGTGCTCTTGAGGACCCTGCGGAAGGGCATGCGCTTCTCGAGCCCCTCGGCAATCATGTGGCCCACGACCGCCGCGTCAGCCTCTGGCTGGCGCACTTCGGTCACGTCAAGCTTCACCGCCCGGCGCTCGCCAGGCGTGGTCGCCTTGATGAGGCGGGTGAGCTCAGCGCGGAGCTTGGTGGCGTTCTCGCCCGAGCGACCGATTACGATACCGGGACGGGCAGTAGCGACAATGACATGAATCTCGCTTGCCGAGCGCTCAATTTCGACTCCTGCCGCGTACGCTCCGCGCAGACGCTTCTTCAAGAAACGCCGTATAGCCTCATCGGAGCGGAGGTTCTCGCGGTAGGTCTTGGCATCGGAAGCAAACCAGCGACTCTTCCAGTCGCGGATGATACCGAGGCGGTGTGCATAGGGATGAACGGTGTGTGTCATGAAAATACAGGCTCTAGGCTCTAGGCGTTAGTGGGGCGACCGTTACTTTGACGCGGCTCTTGCGGCGACGCACGGGGGCCGCACGCCCGAAGGCTCGTGGCATGAAGCGCTTCAGCATTCCGGCGCTCTCGACCGTAATGGAGCGGACCACAAGCGTCTCGCTCTCTTCCCCTTGCTGTTTGGCAGAGGCGATGGCGCTCCGGATGAGCTTGGCGACGGGCTCGGCACCGCGCTTTGGCAAGAACTCGAGCGCGGCCAGGGCCTCTGCAACCGACTTGCCGCGCACGAGGTCAACAACGAGCCGCATCTTGCGCGGAGTCTGATTATGACTTTCGAGCGTTGCGGTCGCCATACGCTATGCCTTCTTAGCGGGAGCGGCGGTCACCGCCTTCGCGGCCGTTATCTCGGCCTGCTGTCGCTTCTGCTCAAGCTCCTTCTGCATCTTGCCGCCGTGGCGGGTGAACTTCTTGCTTGGTGAGAACTCGCCGAGTCGGTGCCCCACCATCTCCTCGGTAACGAGTACCTCAAGATGGCTCTTGCCGTTGTGGACCCCGAAGGTGAAGCCGACCATCTCCGGCGATATGGAGCTTCGGCGCGACCAAGTCTTAATCACCCCGGCCGTTTGAGGCTTCTTGCCCGTGAGCTTCTTCAAAAGCTTCGGGTCGATGTAGGGTCCTTTTTTAAGCGATCTAGTCATGAGAGTAGTCGAATGATCGA
>DATEBU010000044.1:0-3450 GCA_036516675.1 Minisyncoccota bacterium | reverse complement strand
CGCGCGCTCGAGCGGCTCGAGCCCCTTTCTCCCCGGTCACTCTTGCGGTCACGCTCGCCGTGACGCTCGGGATTGTTTACATCGCACTCATTGCCGTGGTGATGAGCTACGGTGCGCTCACGATGAGCTTCTCTCAGTCGGTACGTGACACTGAGGCATCGGTGGCGGCGCTTGAGGCAAACTACCTCGCCCGGGTCTCCCTCATTACGGCCACCGACTACGCCGCACTTGGGTATGAGAAGCCCGCTAAGGAGTTTTTCGTTCCTAAGGCAGCCGTGACTGCTCTGCGGTAAGCTACAAGCGCATGCGCGCCCAGTTCCGTTACCGTATACGCCTCGTACTTGCCGGCGTCCTTGTGGTCGCACTCCTCATCCTTGCGCGGCTCTACATCGTGCAAATTGCGCACGGCGCAGCGTACTCCGAACGGGCCGAGCGACAGTCCGCCGCCGCCGGCGGGCTCTTTGACCGCGGAGCTATCTACTTCACCCGCAAGGACGGAACGCATATCAGCGCGGCAACCTTGGCTACCGGCTTCTTGGTGGCTATCAACCCACAGACTGTCAAGGACCCAGGGGTGGCATACGCCGAGATTACGCGGGTCGCCTCGACCACGCTCTCGCGGAGCGCATTTCTTGCAGTCTCTGCCAAGAAGGGGCAAATATACATTGAGGTTGCGCACCACTTGTCAGAGGCCGAGGGTAGCGCACTCGCTGCGCTCCGCATCCCTGGCGTTCAGGTCTTGCGCGAGCGCTGGCGCTACTACCCGGGCGGCACGCTCGCGGCTCAGTCCATAGGTATTGTTTCCTATGGGGCAGGGGACGCGCGCGCGGGGCAGACGGGGCTTGAGAAGCAGTATGAGACAGCGCTCGCGCGTTCGGGCGACTCACTCTATAAGAACTTCTTTGCCGAGCTCTTCTCTGGCGCAGGCAATCTCTTGGCCGAGCCCAAGGACGTGAAGAGCGGGAACATCATCACCACGATTGAGCCAGAGGTTGAGACCCGGCTTGAGGACGCTATGGCCAAGGTCAACCAACGATACGGCAGCCACGACTCGGGTGGTATCATCATGGACCCCGCTACTGGCGCTATCATCGCGATTGCGAGCTACCCGACCTACGACGCAAACGACTTCTCGCGCGTAGCTCCCGCTATACTCGGCCACCCCCTCGTCGAGCGAGTGCACGAATTCGGCTCGATTATGAAGCCGCTTACCATGACCGCCGCCCTTGATGCGGGCGTAGTCACGCCCGCTTCTACCTACAGCGACACCGGCTGTATCACGGTGAACACGAAGCAGATCTGCAACTGGGACCAGAAGGCGCGTGGCGTGATACCAGTCAAAGAGATTATCAAGCAGTCACTCAACGTCGGTGCCTCCTGGCTCGCCACAAAGCTCGGACAGGAACGATTCCGCAGCTACTTCACCAAACTCTTTGGGGAGGAAACGGGTATTGACCTACCAAGTGAGTCCATGGGGTTAATCGGTAACCTCTCGAGTCGTGAGCAGGTCAACTATGACACGATGGCATTCGGCCAAGGGCTTGCCGTAACGCCCGTGCAAATGGTGCGGGCGCTTGGCACGCTCGCCAACGGTGGCGCGATGGTACGGCCGCACCTAGTGTCTGCGGTCGAGCTCGACTCGGGTGTTGCGCGCAAGCTCGACTGGAGCGAGCAGACACCTGTCTTCTCGAGTGCGGCCGTGCGCGAGACCGTCACTATGATGGATGAGTTGAACGATGAGATTCTCTACAATGGCAAGGCAAAAATTCCCACGATGTCGGTGGCAGTGAAGACGGGCACCGCCCAGCTAACTCAGCCAGGGGGCGGATACTATGACGACCGATACTTCCACTCCTTCGTCGGCTTCTTCCCCTCCTATGCGCCCCGCTTCATCATTTTGCTCTACACGAATGACCCGCAAGGGGTGCAGTATGCCTCGGAGACGCTCGACGCGACCTTTCTCGACCTCGTGCACTTCTTGATTGACTATTACGACATACCCCCTGATCGCGGTGTCGCCACTTCGACTGCTGCGCTATAGTATGCACTTCTCAATGAGACGTCTCGCAAGGTCTGTAACCGTATCCGCTCTCGCCTTGACCGCGCGCCTGGTGCTTGTGCGCTATCGACCAAAGATTGTGATGGTCACCGGCTCGGTAGGGAAGACCTCTACCAAGGATGCAGTGGCCGCAGTACTTGGTACCCGCTTCTTGGTGCGCAAGAGCGAAAAGAGCTTCAATAGCGAGTTCGGCGTTCCCTTCACCATTCTCGGGGTAGGCAACCCGTGGGGTAATCCCGTGGCATGGCTTACCGTTCTGCGCCGAGCGCTTGCGCTCCTTGTCTTGCCCAACCACTACCCAAACTTGCTCGTACTCGAGGTAGGCGCAGATGTCCCTGGCGACTTGGCAAAAATTCTTATGGTAGCGAAGCCAGACTGCCTCGTCGTGACGAGGCTCCCCGACATTCCGGTGCACGTCGAGTTCTACGCTTCGCCAGAGGCGGTGCGCGAAGAGGAATTCTCTCCGGCCTATTCGCTCGCTCCCGGCGCCCCGCTCGTGGTCTCCTCTGACGACCCCCACGCTCTTGAAATGGCCTCTCGTGTGAGTGCGCGCTTGCTCACCTACGGAGTGAGTAGCAACGCGGTCGTGCGACTCACCGAGGTGGGCTGGTACGAGGAGGGTGGTCAGGTCAAAGGGATGCGCGCGGTCGTCGAGGCTGCAGGTGAGCGGGCCGATGTGGTCGCTCGAGGCTCGGTAGGGAGGACGCAGCTTTTACCACTCGTAGCCGCAGTTGCCGTCGCACGCGCCTTCGACGTATCGCTTGCGGAGGCGGCCGCCGCGCTTGAGAGCTATGAGCCGCCCGCGGGGCGTGGGCGACTCTTTGTAGGAGTTGCCGGGTCAATCATTATTGACGACTCCTATAACGCGTCACCCGTGGCAGTCGAGGAGGCGCTTGACACCCTGGTCTCATTCCCTATGGGTGCGCCGCCAGAGCGCGGCATCACTCCGCGCAGCTTGCGACGGGGACGTCGCATAGCTGTGCTGGGTGACATGCTTGAGCTTGGCCGGTACTCAGTGATGGAGCACGAGCGCATTGGGACTCATGCAGCAAGAGCCGCAGACCTCTTGGTGACGGTGGGTATTCGGGCCAAGGGCTTCGCCACCGCTGCGGAGGCGGCGGGTATGGACAAGAGCCACATCTTTATCTTTGACGACGCAGGCACCGCTGCTGCGCTCCTCCCCCCGCACATACAGAAGGGCGACATCATCTTGGTGAAGGGCTCGCAGTCCATCCGCACGGAGCGCATTGTCGAGGCACTCCTCGCCGACCCCGCCGACCGTACCCGCCTCGTGCGCCAAGAGAGCGCCTGGCTACGCCGCCCCTAACGGAATGGCAAAGTAAATAACGGGCCTCTTCGATACCCCTAATCTTTCACGGTCGCAAAAAATT
>DATEBU010000043.1:0-3294 GCA_036516675.1 Minisyncoccota bacterium | reverse complement strand
GCCTCGCAAACAGCACGATTTTGTGGCATATTTCGTACACCTATGGAACACGGAGCCATCGAGGAGTATCTCGCGAGCGTCGAGGAGAAATTTAGTGAAGAACCACCAGCAGAGCTGGTGGTTCTTCACTCATGCTCATATCACCCACTGGGGATAGTATTGTTGATATGGCCCAGAAACGATACACTGGTCGTAAGCGCTCGACTATGACCTCCTCCCGCACCAAATCTCCCTATACCGCAAGCGATGTCGCCAAGTACTTCATCTACTTGGCGTCTCAAGCCGTCGTTGGCGACAAGGGCGAACGTGAGGGTATAACGAACCTTAAGCTCCAAAAGATTCTCTACTTCGCACAAGCCTACTACCTCGCGAAGCTCGGCCGACCGCTCTTCAAAGACCCTATAGAGGCATGGACGTATGGCCCGGTCGTACCAGCCGTGTACCAGGCGTATCGCCGACACAAGAGTGACCCCATCATGAGCGATAAGGACACGACCACGCTCTCCGCGGAGGATAAGGAGCAACTGAAAAAGATTTGGGACTCATTCGGCGGATATTCAGCGAGTCGGCTCGTTGATATAGCACATGCGCACGAGCCTTGGAAGAAAGCGTTCGAGTCTGATTCGAAAGAAATCTCGCACGCTGTGCTTGCCGACTACTATCGGCCCCTACTCAACAAGGCCTAATGGAGACGAGTGGCGCCTATGGATGAGCCAGTGGCGTCGCCAAGCAAGATTGACCTGCGTTATCTTGATCGTGAGCGTGGGTTGACTGTCGAGAGCCCTGGCTCGGATAGCTACGTGATGATACATGAGCAGAATTCATGTGATAGGAAGATGCTTGAGCAATATTATTTTCATATCCGTATCGAGCAGAGAGGTTCGTTCCGCATTTTCGGATACCAGTAGGGACTGACGCCCCGCGCGCCTACTACTTATATACCTGGTCGACGATGCCGTACTTTTTGGCCTCCTCCGCAGTCATGAAGAAGTCGCGGTCTACGTCCTTCTCGATTTTCTCAAGTGGCTGGCCGGTATTCTTCGCCATCATCTTGTTGAGGCGGTCACGGGTGGCGAGGATGTGCTGGGCCGTAATCGCAATGTCGGCCGCCTGACCCTCAGCGCCACCCAAGGGTTGGTGAATCATCACTTCGGCATTCGGGAGCGCGAAGCGCTTGCCCTTGGCACCTGCGGACAGCAGCCATGCGGCGCCGGAGGCGGCTATGCCGACAACAACCGTAGAGACGTCCGGCTTCACGTGATTCATCGTGTCTATCATGGCGAGCGTCGCGGACACCGAGCCGCCCGGCGAGTTGATGTAGAGCCAGATGTCTTTCTTTGGGTCTTCTGACTGCAAGAAAAGCAGCTGGGCAACGATGAGATTCGCCACGTCGCTGTCGATGAGGCCCCCAAGAAAGATGATGCGCTCCTTCAGGAGGCGCGAGTAGATATCGTAGGCGCGTTCGCCGAACTGGCTCTTCTCGACGACCATCGGGATGAGGTAGGAGGCGCGCGGTTGTGAGTGGATGTCATTCATAGTAAGGCTGATTAAGGAGTGGTCGTGGTCGCTTCGCTTGCGTTTGCGGCATTCTGATACTCTTGGACCTCCGCAACACGCTTACCCCAAGCGTAGAAGGCTCCGACGATGACCATGAGTACGATGACCACAATCGAAATAAAAGCGCCCCAGGACTGCTGCTTCTTGGAGGGCATCTGCGGGGGCACGAGCTGTTCTGGCACACTACCGTCCATGTCCCTATTCTACGTTACTTCTTCTCCTCGTACATCTTGCGTGCGCGTTCGAAGGCTGCCACCGCCTCTCTCTTGCCCCCGAAGCCCTTGATGAGGACCTCGGCTGGTTTGCCCTTCAAGTTCTTGTACGTCTCGAAGAAGTGCTGAATCTCACGAAGCGTGTGCTTGTTGATGTCGGCGAGGTCTTGCACGTCGTCCCATCGTCGGTCGTCTACGGGAACGCCAATAATCTTGTAATCGTTCTCGCCTGTGTCAATCATCTCCATCAAGGCAACGGGGCGCACGGCGACGAGGATGCCGGGAGGTATCGGGAAGGTTGCAAGCACCAAGACATCAACCGCGTCGCCGTCGTCCCATAACGTTTGGGGAACAAAACCGTATTCGCAGGGGTATGCGGCAGCCGAGTAGTTGGCACGGTCGAGCTTGATGAGGCCTGTTTTTTTGTCTACCTCGTACTTGTTTTGTGAGCCCTTGGGTATCTCGATGATGACGTTCATCTCGTCCTTGGTGCCCGGTTCGATATCGTGCAGTAGGTTCATGGGTGGGGTGAGTTATTGGTCTTTCGCCTTATCGCGGTTCTCCTCGGCATCTGCGGCGGTCTCGTCCGAGTCGGGCAGCTGAGTAAGCTCCTCTTCGGCTGGGAGAGTGGTCTCTTCGGTCACTTCCTCGGTAATGACTTCCTGGCTCTCGCCCGGGTCTACGCCCGCCTCTACTGCCGGGTCGCTAGGAGCGGCCTCGGCTTCGGCAACCTCGTCGCCTTTGGCCGAGACAATGTCTATGTTCCAGCCGGTCAATTTCGCCGCCAGTCGCACATTTTGCCCACCGCGACCGATGGCGAGCGACTGCTCATCAACACCAACCGTCACGGTGGCGCGGTGGTCGGCCTCGTTGATAACGACCTCAAGGGGCTCAGCCGGAGAGAGCGCCTCGCGTATGAACTCTTTGGGGTCCTCGCTCCAATCAACGATATCAATGCGCTCGCCGCCAAGCTGGCTCATGACGGTCGCCACCCGTACCCCCCGCTGGCCCACGAGCGACCCGACCGGGTCTACGTGCGAATCCGCAGAGGCCACCGCAATCTTGGTGCGACTACCCGGCTCGCGCACGAGGCCCTTGACCTCGATAGAGCCCGCGGCGAGCTCGGGCACCTCGGCCTCAAAGAGCTTGACCACGAACTGTGGGTGAGCACGGGAGAGACGCAAATTTACCCCACGAAAGCCCTCATCTACCCCATAGAGGTAGGCACGGATGCGCTCGCCGGGACGATACCGCTCACCGGGAATCTGCTCCTCGTAGGGGATGATGCCGGTGGCCCGCCCGAGGTCAACGAAGATAGCGCCGCGCTCCATGCGCTGCACCACTCCGCCCACCACCTCGCCCCGCTTCCCGCCGAACTCCTCCATCATCGAGAGCTTTTCCGCCTCGCGCACCTTCTGGATCACGACCTGCTTGGCGGTCTGCGCCGCGATGCGGCCGAAGTCGTCCTGCGGCTCGAGCGGGAAGACGATCTCTTCGCCGAGCTCGACGCCGCGCCTCATCAGCT
>DATEBU010000042.1:0-2608 GCA_036516675.1 Minisyncoccota bacterium | reverse complement strand
GCCCTCGCCCCGCCGCGCTATCTCGCTCCACCGTTAGTGGGCATTGATGTCTCAGCGAGCGGGGTCAAGGGCGTCCGACTTGAGGAGCGACCGTTTGGTCTTGTCCTTGGGGCGTACGCGGCAGAGTATCTCTCGCCAGGCACCTTCGCTGATGGCGAGTTTGCCGACCCTGCGCCCATTGCCGCGGCGCTTAAGCGGGTGGCGAGTACCATCGGGGTGGCGAGCGCGAATGCCGCTCTCCCCGAAGCAAAGTCCTATCTCTTCGAGACGACTGCCGAGGGTACGACGAAGGATGCGTGGCGTACGGCGGTCGAACAAAAACTCGGAGAACTTGTTCCTCTACCGCCCGCAGAAGCAGCCTTCGACGTTGTCCCGGTTGGGATTGCAGGGCAGGAGGTACGGCTTGTGGGTATGAGCTTCGCGCGGCGCGTGGTCGAGGGAACGCTTGCGGTCTATGATGGCGCGGGTATCTCTGTCCGCTCATTTGAGGGCGAGATTTTCGCCATGGCGCGCGCCCTCTTGCTTGAGGGGGACCCTTCGACCACGCTCATCATTGACGTAGGCAAGACCACAACCAAGCTCGCCATTGTCGAGGATCGCGTACCTCGCTTCGCGACCACGATTGGTATCGGCGGCCACGCCTTCACGCTCGCTATACAGAAGCACTTTGGCGTGACAGAACAAGAGGCACGACGGGTGAAGGTTGAGCGAGGTATCGTCGCGGCTGCGGGCAACGAAGACTATATGGCGGCCATGCTCTCAACCGTGTCTGCAATTCGCGACGAGATTGCCACTCACCTCGAATATTGGCAGAACCGAGAAACGAAGCGTGGCGGTCACGCACGCGTCTCGAAGGCCGTGCTTGCTGGCGGGAATGCCACGGTGCGTGGCCTACCAGAGTATCTTGAGGGAGCTCTTGCGATACCGGTCGCCACCGGCGACGTCTTCACCAACCTGGCCTCACGCGAGTACTGGATACCCGAACCAGACTATGCGGAGTCGCTGGCCTATGCGACCGCCATAGGGCTTGCGCTGCGAGACTATAAACCACGCCCCCATGTCAGTTAATCGCCTCGATCTCCTGCCTGAAGACCGTCGCCGTAGAATCCGGCGCGCCTATGTCCTACGTGTGGGCACAGTCGCGGCAGTCCTCACGATTATTCTTGTGGTGACCGCCGCTGCCTTACTGGTGCCGACCTACGTCTATCTCGTCTCCGCGCTGAATGCACAAAGCGCGCGTCTTACCAGCGTCGAATCAATCGTTTCAACGGCTGACCAGGTGGCTCTCGGGAAGCGTCTAGCGGCGCTTGAGGCTGATGCTGCAGAAATTGAGGCACTCGGAGCAACGCCGTCAGCCTCAGAGATTATTCGAGAGGTACTAACCGTTGGACATCCAAGCATCGTAGTTACTGGCATGAGCTATGCACCGATACAGGGCACACTCGCGCTCTCGGGAATTGCGACCACTCGCAATGACTTACGTGCCTATCAGCTCTCGCTTACCGCCACTCCCCGCTTCGCCTCTGCCGTCCTGCCTGTGTCGAGCTATGCGAAGGACCACGACATCCCCTTCGCGATCACCGTCACGCTCGCCACCTCGACCAAACCATGAAATCACCGCTATCCACTCTCATTACTTCGGTGGTAGTGCTTGCGCTTGCGCTTGCCGGATATGCCGCGTTACGTGCGAAAGTCGCTAGACAGAGCGCTGCCGTGGCCGCTCTCGCGTACCAGATTGAGGCGAAGACCGCGGCAGCAGGCCATCTCGCCCGGGTACGCGAGACGCTCGCCTCGCTCACTGATGAAGAGGCGGTTGTACAACAGTACTTCGTCCCGGACACGGCCATCGTCCTTTTCATCGAGGAGCTCCAGTCGCGGGGCAGGGTGCTCGGTGCCGATATCGAGATTGCATCAGTCGCGGCGATACCTGCAAGTGCCAAGAGTCGGTCGAGACTCGCCATCGCTCTCTCCATTGCCGGGCCCTTCGACGCGGTTATGCGCACGCTCGGGTCCATTGAGTACGCGCCCTATGCCATTCGGGTCACGAGCCTCAGTCTTTCCCTTGGGGCTGACGCAGTGTGGACCGCGAACGCGAGCCTTTCCGCCGGTGCCGCTTCAACCGTAGTGCCTTGATGCTTATGTCTTCAGTCACCTCACACCTTACAGATCTCCTGGCTCGCCTTAGGCGGGGTGCGCCTTTTAATCCAGAGCGTGACTGGGCGCTCCTTCTCGGCTCTGCCGGGGTCGCGCTGGTATTCATCGTGGCCTGGAATGTCTGGGCCTTCAGAACCGTGGTTGGGGGAGGTACATTGGATGCTCCGCCACAAACCTCGCCGACTCCTGCAAGTCAAACCTCGCTTGAGGCGATACCAGCCCTCCTGGCGGGTCGTGCGGCCGAAGACACGAAGTACATCAATGGTATCTATCGCTTCGCGGATCCATCGCAGTAGGGTAGGGTACTCTGGTGTGGGTAGGGACCCATACCAGAGCGTCTTCGTTCGCCCTCGTCGTTCAATGGACAGGACAGGAGGTTTCTACCCTCCCAATGTGGGTTCGATTCCTACCGAGGGCACCAGATAGGGAAAGTCAAAGAGTTTTGGTTCGCCTC
>DATEBU010000041.1:0-4053 GCA_036516675.1 Minisyncoccota bacterium | reverse complement strand
CTCCTCCTCGCGCTCATGTACGGCCTCGACGAAAGCCGCTCCGGCAATTTCATCAACAAGGGTCAGGCGGCCTCCGCGCACTTCCCCAATCTCTCCAAGGCCATCCTCGACCTCTTCCGCGAGCACATCACGGTACTGCCGCTCTACATGTCCCAGCACGAGGCGAGTAGCGATGTCGTCGCCGACTATCTCGCGTGGCTCGCTCCGCGTGTCGACCCTGCGGTACACGCGTTCCTCGTCAAGGTGAGTGGTAAGCAGAAGAAATACTTCGATGTGCTGAACGAGCTCATCGCGCTCGTGGCAGCCCTGCCGACATCAGCGAAGCCCGCGGTGCCGCTCGACCCGCAGGACTTCCAGCATCTGCAGCCTCCCCTGCTGACGATCGCGAACGATGCGTCTCCCATCCCCGTCCCCTTCCGCGCCTCCATCGAGGAGAACCTGCTGCGGCTCGATATCGCGCTCGGCAAGGAGAGCTACTTCATCTGCGGCGAAGACGACTTCCGCATCGAGTACTCTCTTATGAAGTTCTTGGGGGAGCGTAAACGCGAACTCTCTCCGCTCCAGCAGCTCCTCATCGGCGCGGAGCTGAACCGGATCAATGTCGAGCGCATGAACAACCTCTCTGCGGAGCCCTTCACCATACCGAGCGAGGTCGTAGGCGCGACCGAGATACTGCTTGAGCCCACAGTCGCCCTCGTTCCCGACCAGGAGTACTACTACAAGGTCGGCTTAAAGGACGACGGGGTCTCGGTGATGTGCATGGCCTTCGATATTTGCGAAGAAGTGTTCGAGTTGCGCTCTCCGGGAGCGCTCAGTATCTTCAAATGGCTTAGCGAGAAGAACCGCTTCCAAAACTACGAGATGGACATCCTGCACAGGATGGACGTGGGCGGGCAGATTGGCCGAGCGGCTATCGCGGCGAAGTTTGGCTATTCCTTCATCCAGGACTTCTCGAGCATCTTCAAGGTCAACAAGGAAGTGCTGCCCTTGGTGACCGCCGACAGCGACACATTCCTCGACGTGCACCGTTCGCTTCTCCTCAAGACCTATACCGAGGGTATCTCCGAGGAGCACGGCGATGAGCGCAAGGGCCTCTCGCGCACCGCCACCGTGCTCGCCATCTATCGCGACGCGTCGCGGGCCCTCGCCCAGATGCCTGCCATCTACCAACAGGGCGAGCAATCTACCGAGGAGATGCGCGAGGCGTACAAGACACAGCTCCTGCGCCTCGACCATGATGGTGACTACAGCTACGGCGAGCGCACCCGAGTGCACTTCGGCTTCGACCAGCTTGATGCGACGGTCGAGGCGCTCGGGAAGGACCCGTCGCGCGTCGTCATCATCCAGCGTTACGATACGACAACAGACATGGGGCTCTCAACCGATCCGGATACCGGTCGCATGGTCTCTACGCACGACCCCTGCCTCACCCACGACATCCTCTTTGTGGGTGACGGGAAGCTCCACGCCCTCCACATCGCACGTGCGCATAATCTCCCGAACGCCTACCCCGAAAACATCTTCGGTCTCTATGATGCCTATGATTCAAGCGTGCGCGAGCGGCTCGGACTGGCCTCAGGCGACTTCTATATGCTCTCCTCCCGCGGCAATATCCTCCTCTTGGTCGAGGAGCAGCGGGTCCGCAAGATTATCGCCGAGCCCTCGAAGCCCGTCGGCGAGGTGGACCGCTCGAGCGGGCCGCACTTGCTCGGCGAGAATGTACGGTCGCGCTCGGACGCAGCAGGCGTCTCGCAATTCACGGCACCACTCGTACGTGTCGCGGAGTGCGCGCATCCATTCTTCGCGCGTCTTGCCGCCTTCGAAGGCGTGGATACTATTGAACGAGCCGTGAGCTACCTTGAGAAGAAGGGGTCTTCTCACAACAACCCCATCCTCGGCACGCACCAACCGGGCAAGACGGACGCGCAGGGCGAACATCTCGCGTTCTTCCAGGCCAACGTGTTCGGCGGCAAGCTCTGGGCGACAGTAGTATTTGCCAATCATATACCACAGCGTGAGGCTGACCTCGAGCTCATCTGCGCGCTTGCCACCCGCTACGCCGACCGTCTCGCGGTGCCGCTCGGCAGTGCCAACATCTTCTATGTCAACGCCTGAGCGCCTCGAGGGCATCCGCGTTGTCGGCTTCGACCTCGACCAGACGCTCTACCCAAAGTCGCCCGAGATTGATGAGATGATCGGTCACTACCTCTACGAGAGGATTGTCGAGCACCGTAGCGTCTCGCTTGCGGAAGCACGCGAGCTCTTCACCAGCCGATACCTCGAAGGTAGCGGCATGAGTGGTGGTGAGGTGATGCGTGACCTCGGGCTCGCAAACGGCGCCGAGCTCGTGCAGGAAGCGCTTGAACGCGCCGATATCACCTCACTACTCCAGCCCGACCCCGCGACCTGCGAGCTCCTCGCAGCGCTCGCCCAGAGCTACCGGAGCGTGGATCTCATCACTGGCTCCGGGCGGGAGCAGGCGAGGCAGAAGCTCGCGGCGCTCAATATCCCGCTCGAGACGTTCGGCCTCGTCATCACCGACGATGAGGCCTCCAAGGCAACCGGTGCAAGCTACCGGCTCTGGCTCTCGCACTACCCGAACCTTGGACCGGACCAATTCGTGTATATAGGTGACCGCCCCCGGAGCGATTATGAAATCCCAGCCGCACTCGGTATCCGCACGGTTTTGGTGTATGTACGAGAAACGAACCCGGATATTGATGCGTACCAAATCGCCAACCTTCTCGGTCTGCGCGACATTCTCTTAATGAAAGATTAGTTGGAGAGACTATTTGACTTCGATGCCCATGCTCCGAGCGGTGCCGGCGATGACGCGCTCGGCGGCCTCTTGGCTCTCGGCATTCAAGTCGGGCATCTTCTCGGTGGCAATCTGTGTGACCTGCGCCTTCGTGAGCGTGCCTACCTTCTTAGGAGCCTTGGCCGAGCCCTTCTCGAGGCTGGCGGCTGCGAGGATGAGACGGGAGGCCGGGGAGACCTTC
This sequence comes from Minisyncoccota bacterium, assembly GCA_036516675.1. Lineage (GTDB taxonomy): Bacteria > Patescibacteriota > Minisyncoccia > Phycocordibacterales > Phycocordibacteraceae > C7867-001. Next base: position 1,054 of record DATEBU010000041.1, on the reverse strand, counting down.
ACCACGAAGGTGAAGGTGCGGTCGTCGTAGACCGTGAGCTCTACCGGGAGCACGGTCCCCATCCGGTCCTTGGTGGCGTCGTTAAACTGAGTGACGAACTGGCCGATATTCACGCCCGCAGGCCCAAGCGCCGTGCCCACCGGCGGAGCCGGAGTCGCCTTCCCGCCCGGAATCTGGAGTTTTATCTTCTTAACGACGGTAGCCATAACGGGGTGACTTTATCTTAGTTTCGAAAAGTTGCCAAATCAGAGTTTGCGGATCTGGAGGAAGTCGAGCTCGACTGGCGTCTCGCGGCCGAACATCGAGACCATCACCTTCACCTTGCCGCGCTCCTCATCGATATCGCCCACCTTGCCCTCGAGGTCTTTGAAGGGGCCATCGGCAATCACCACCGGATCGTCCTTCACGAGGTCGATGCGGTGCCGAGGCGCCTCAGCGCCCATCCGCTTCATCAGGGCATCCACTTCAGCCTGCTCCATCGGCACTGGTGTGTTGCCGCTGCCGACAAAGCCGGTAACTCTCGGGGTGTTGCGAACGACAAACCACGAATCATCGTCCACAACCATCCGCACGAGGATGTAGCCCGGGTAAATCTTCTCTTCTTCAACAATACGCTTGCCCGCCTTCACTCGTATCTTCTTCTCGGTGGGCACCACAACGCTGAATATCTTGCCCTCCATACCCAAGGACTCGATACGCTGCTTCAGATTGCGCTCCACGGCGTTCTCGTAGCCCGCGTAGGTGTGGATGGTGTACCAGCGCGCGTCCTCCTCTTTGGGCTTGGTCTCGTCACGAACCTCCTTGGGCACGGTTGGCGCAATATCGGCCATGCCGATTTCCTCTGGCAGGTTTTCCATTTCTCCGCCGTGCGTGAGGTCATCCATAATCCTACAAGTTAGATGCCCACGATGCGGCTCACCAGCACGCTGAAGATGTAGTCGAGCGCGCCCACCCAGATAGCAATCACGAGCGCAATCAAGACGACTACGAGGGTATGGGCAATGGCACGCTCCCGAGAGGGCCAGACAATATGGGTGAACTCTTCGCGCACGTG
>DATEBU010000040.1:0-6448 GCA_036516675.1 Minisyncoccota bacterium | reverse complement strand
CCGCCGCTTCTGGATTGCCTGCGCACTCCTCTGTCTGCTTGTGTGTGGCGCACTTCTCTACGGCCTCACCCTACCGAGGCTGCGCGTCAGCAGCATAGACGTGCAGGGCGCTGACGCGCTCCTGCCGGGGGCCGTACCCGCAGACCTCGCGAAGGCTGCGATGGAGGGCGCTTACTTCGGTATTGTCCCGCATGACTCCATCCTCTTCTTTCCCGAGAGGCGTATCCGAGCGAGTATCCTCGCAGCACACCCAGAGATTGCTGCGGTCTCGATGGTGTACCGCGGGTTCACAGGCCTCACTCTCCGCGTGTCGAAGCGCACCGCGGCGGGGCGCTGGTGTGGCGCCATCTACACCCCGCCTCCTGTGGATGTTGAGTTCACGCCCTATTGCTATTTCTTTGACCCAAGTGGCTTTATCTATGTCGCGGCACCTCCGGAAGTTATTGAAGGGACACTTAACCCGTTCAGGGTATACGCCCCGCTTGTAGGGAACACACAGGAGCCGCCTGTGGTGAATGGAGTCGAACCACTGCGCGCCACCATCGCGCGGGCCCACCAGCTCCCAGATACCTTCAACTTCGCACGTCAATTCTCCGCTCAAGCGGTCGTCATACGCGGAGACGAGGTAGATATTATCCTTGACTCCGGCACACGAGTGACCTACGTCTTGGGGCGAGAGGAGGACGCTAATTCCGCGCTCTGGAGTGCGCACGCCAATCTAAACCTCGTCAATGGCTCCATTGACTACATTGACCTTCGCTTCCCCGGCAAGGTGTATGTGAAACGCCAAACTGACTGAACTTTGCTAGGGTGGGGGCATGCAGTCGTTCTGGAGCCAACTACCCAAGCCATTTTTTGCCATGGCGCCGATGGCGGACGTCACTGACTCGGCGTGGAGGGCACTCGTGGCCGAGCTTGGGAAGCCGGATGTCACCTTTACCGAGTTCGTCTCGGCAGACGGCCTGTACCACACCTGTGAACCAAAATGGGGGTTTACGAAACCCCCATACCAAGATGGTGAGAACCCACTTATGCGGGACCTGCAGTACACCGAGGCCGAGCGGCCCATCGTGATGCAGGTGTTCACGGGCAAGCCAGAGATAGCCGCGTATGCGGCGCGGTTCGCGCAGGAGCTCGGCTTCGATGGCCTTGATATCAACATGGGCTGTCCGGACCGCACCATTGAGCACCAGGGCGCAGGTGCAGCACTCATCAAGACCCCCGAGCTTGCCACCGCGCTCATCCACGCGGCGCAAGAGGTAGTCAAGGAAATACCAAACTTGTCCTATAGGCCGGATTTGGTATTTCCGATTTCGGTAAAGACACGCATCGGCTTCAACACCGAGGCGCTTGATGAATGGCTACCCGCACTGCTTGAAGCAGGGCCTGCGGCTATCACGCTCCACTTGCGTACCCGCAAAGAGATGTCACTTGTACCTGCGCAGTGGGAAACAATGGCGCATGCGGTTGAGCTGCGCAATCGCATCGCACCTGAGGTGTTGCTTATCGGCAATGGTGACGTCAAGGATTTGGAAGATGCGCAGCTGAAGGCTGTAGATACGGGTTGCGATGGTGTGATGATAGGGCGTGGCATGTTCGGTAACCCATGGATATTTGAGGGACTTCGTAAGTCCTTCATCGGGGCTGGACTTACGAAGTCCGAGCATGGGCTAGAGGAGAAGCTCGCCACGCTCCTTGAGCTCGCGCATCGCTTCGAGCGGCTCTCGCCACCTAAGCATTTCGCCATATTAAAAAAGCACATCAAAGCCTTCGTCACCGGCTTTGACGGCGCCAGTGAGCTGCGGGTCCGCCTCATGGAGGCCGAGAATGCGAGCGAGCTCAAGCGCATTATCAAAGCGAATCCGCTATAATCGCCTGATGGCATATCAATCGCTCTATCGCGCGTATCGGCCACAATCATTTAAAGAGGTGGCCGGGCAGGAGCAAGTGACAAGGCCCTTGGCGGAGGCGCTCAAGAGCGGGAAGGCCGGGCACGCCTACCTCTTCGCTGGTTCTCGGGGGCTCGGCAAGACCACGGTGGCGCGCATCCTCGCCAAGGAGCTCGGCTGTACCGAGCGCGACCTCTACGAGGTAGACGCCGCGAGCAATAACAGCGTCGAGGATATCCGTGCCTTGACCGAGGGCGTGTATACGCTGCCCTTCGAGTCGCCCTACAAGGTCTACATTCTGGATGAGGTGCACATGCTCTCGAAGGCCGCGTGGAATGCATTTCTGAAAACTCTTGAGGAGCCGCCCGCTCACGCGATATTTATCCTCGCGACTACCGAGCTCGATAGGGTACCCGAGACCGTGCAGTCGCGCTGTCAGGTATTTGAATTTAAGAAGCCGACGCGCCACGGGCTCGCCGAACACGCGAAGGTCGTGGCAAAGAAAGAGGGCTACGCGCTCGAGCCGGACGCCGCCGAGCTCATTGCGCGACTCGCGGGCGGCTCCTACCGCGACGCGCTCTCGGTGCTGCAAAAAGTAATATCGTCGATTGACGACTCTTACCCTGGCGGACCACTGACCCGCAATGAAGTAGAAAGAACAACCGGTGCACCGAAGCGTGAACAGGTGCACGCGCTCGTTACCGCGCTCGCCTCCGGCGAGCGCGCGGCTGCGCTTACGGCCGTCGAGCACGCAGCCTCTGCGAGCGTTGACATGACCCTCTACCTCGAGCTCGTGCTCGAGACGCTACGCTCGGCCCTGCTTGTCCAGTATGCCCCAGACCTCCACGCGGCACTTAAGGCCGAGCACGATGAAGAGGAATTCGAGATGCTTGAGGCCCTGCCCAAGAGCCCGGGTATCACACATCAGACCCTGCTCGCCTTTCTTACCGCCTCCGAGCGCATCCACTATGCACCAATTGCAGTACTCCCGCTCGAGCTTGCCGTCCTCGAGCTCTTCCCCGACGAGCAATGACAGACGCCATCAAGTGGCTCGTGCTTGCAGTCGTCATTGGCGTGGCCGGAGTCACGCTCTACGACAAATATCAAGACACCCGCCCGTGCGCGGGACCCGTAGCCTACGCGATAGGTGCTATCGACAGCCGCTTTGGCGTCTCGACCTCGACGGTACTTGCGCAGGCGAAGGCTGCGGCGAGCATCTGGAACACGGCGGCAGGGAAGACCGTCCTCACCTACGACAGCGCCGCCGACCTGAAGATAGGCTTCTTCTACGACGAACGGGAGGCGGCCACTAAACTCGGAGCTGCGATTGCGCGAGAGCAGGCAAGCCTCGACTCTCGGCAGGTTTCTCTCGATGCTCGACAGGCCCAATTGGTAGGGAAACAGGCCGCCTATAACCAGCGAGTGAGCGAGGTGAACGCGCGTGGGGGCGCCTCGCCCGGCGAGGCCCGGGCGCTCGACGCCGAGCGGGCCGTGCTCATGACGCAGGCAGAGTCGGTGAAGCGGGCCGTGGCGGGTTATAACGCGAGCGTTGAAGCATTGAACGCACAGGTGGAGCAGTACAACCAGACTGCGGGCTACCCCTTCGAAGATGGGGAGTATGTGCGGGACGCCGCCGGAGAGCGCATCACCATCTTCCAGTTCGTAGACCGTGCACAGCTTGGGCGCGTGCTCGCCCACGAGCTTGGGCATGCGGTGGGGCTCGACCACAACGACGACCCGGCCTCCATCATGTTTGCCAAGAATGAGAGTGGTAATCTGGTGCCCACCGCCTCCGACCTCGCCGCGCTACGCGCTCTTTGCGGAGCTTAACTACCGCATAAAGAGTGGTAGTGTGTCCATATTGGGGGATCGTCTAATGGTAGGACAGCGGCCTTTGAAGCCGTGAATGAAGGTCCGACTCCTTCTCCCCCAGCCCGAATGTTTTTATGGAAATATAGCACTGTCCGAGTGGTGTAGAATACGACCATTATTGAAAGAGGGTGGCTCGCGTAATATAATCCCGGAGGTATGACCATCGGTATGAACAAGGAGACGGTAGGGAGCGTAGTAGCGGTAGTACTCGTGGGAGTAGGCGGGTGGTACGCCTTCACCTCAGGCAGCCCGGGGAAGGGTGGCGGCCCGGCCGCCGCCGGAGCGGCTGCTACGGTGGCTGTGGTGAATGGCGAGAATATACCGCGGAACCAGCTCGATGCGGTCAAGGCACAACTCGCAGCCGGGCAGGGCCAAGTCGCCACAACGACTGCGGCCCAGGCGGCTCTCGAGAAGCAGGCCCTTGACTCGGTCATTGGGCGAACGCTCCTCTTGCAGGCGGCTACCCAGGCAGGATTCACCGCCTCGACGACGGCCGTGGATGCGCAAATTGAGGCCGCCAAGGCGCAGCTCGGCGGCCAGGCCGGGTTTGACAGTATGCTCGTGCAGCAAGGCCTCACCGAAGAGGGCCTGCGCGTGCAGATTAGCGAGAACCTCGCCATCCAGGCGTACCTGGAGCAGGAGCTCCACCTCTCGACCCTCACGGCTACCGACGCAGAAGTGGAGGCCGCCTACGACCAGGTATCGGCGGGGCAGCAAGGCCTTCCGGCCTTGAGTGAGGTCAAGGAGCAGATGAAGCAGCTCGTCTTGGGGCAGAAGCAGCAGCAGCTCATCATGGCGCAGGTAGAGAAGCTGCGTGCCGCAGGGAGCGTCCATATCATCATTTAGCCATGAGTACAGACACGACTACCCGAAGCTTTAGCTGGCGTAATCTCTCGTGGTTGACCTGGGGGCTGGGCCTCTTGGCCACCGCGACCTTCCTCGCGGTAGCGAGCCCGCCTTCGTATTACTACCCCATGCCCCTCATGGGCGGCGGTATGTACGAGTCTCAAGGCGCTCCCATGGGTGGGAGTGGAAGCGGGAGTGCGGGCATGGTACCCGCGCGCGACATGAATGTTGCCTACCCAGACTCGTACCCCTATCAGGGGTCAACTCCACCGGCCACCGACACGCGCGAATTCTTGAAGATTAACTATAGTGCCGAGATGCTCACTCGCGACGTCCCCGCACTCACGCGTCGCGTCCTCACCACGGTGCGTGGCTACGAGGGCCGCGTAGACCAGGAGTCGAGCGGGCCTAAGTACGGGTATGTGAGCTTCGCCCTGCCGCAGGCCAAGTATGAAGCCTTCCGCACCGAGCTCGAGGGTCTGGTGGGGAGGCGCTTTCTCTCCATAAACATCAACTCATCAAACCTCCTACCTGAGAAGCAGTCCATTGAGGAGCAACAGAAGCAGGCCGATGCTGCCCTCGCAGACTACCAAGCTGCCCGTACCAGGGTTGTCAATACGCACGCGAGCACCATCAAGTCACTCCAGGCGCAGGTAGACGGCCAGAATGCTGCGCTCTCTGATGCCAAGGAGCAGGCGCCGAGTACTAATCGGGATATAACTATCGCACAGCTTGAAGCCGTGCTTATTGACTACCGACAGAGGATTGTTGATGAGAACGCGGCGTATGCCAAGCAGCTCGCCACCGCTGACGCCCAGATTAAGTACGGCCAAGACTGGCAGAAGGCCGTGAAGACCCAAGATAAAACGCTCCTCGACAATGTTGCCACAGTGAACGGCACCGTCTCTATCCGCTGGATTAGCTTGTGGGAGGCGCTCCAGCTCTACCTCCCCGGCTACTGGATCCCCGGTATCCTCGCCCTCATCACGCTGTTCTCCGCCTACCGCGACCGCCGCCGCTTCAGGAGAACGTACGTCTAGGAGGGCGTTCTCGCGGCCGCCAAGGGCGTGCAGGTTGCTACACTGGTATGCCTATGGCATAATGGAGCAGTCATGCGCAGAAAATTCAAAAGAGGATTCATCTTGATCGGGGGCGTCGCCTTCCTCATCTTAGGTGTCATCGGGCTCGTGCTGCCGTTCTTGCAGGGGATCCTCTTCATGGCCATCGGGCTCATCTTGCTCTCACTTGTCTCCCCACGCGTGCGCGATTTCCTTGACACGCACACTGTCCGCTTTCCGCGTATCCACAAGGTCATCCGTGAGGTAGAGACATGGGTGGTATACATCGTCGGTGAGCACTGACTCCCAAGCTTGTTCAGCAAGCTCCGCGTAGGTGGGAGGGTTGCATTATTTTGCCCACATGATATAATCAGGGACAACGTGAACACCTACAAGAAATCAGGCAGTTTCAGTTTTGCTAAGCGTGCCGCTGGCCCGCGCTCTCTACGGCCTGGCGGCCGACCCTTTAGGCGTGCAGGCGCAGGCGCCTCTGCCGCACCTACGGAGCGCTTCCAGGCGACCTGTGCCTCCTGCCACGCGGTGTGCGAGGTGCCCTTCCGTCCCAATGGTAAGAAGCCGGTGTACTGCCGCGATTGTTTCAAAGGTCACGAAGAGGCTCTAAGTGAGCGTCACGCGAGCGCTTCGCACGCACCTGACCTCTCTCGCCAGTTTGAGTTGCTCAACCTGAAGCTCGACCGACTCATCAAGGTAGTTGAGGGCCGTTCATAACTAAACCATGGTGCGTGAAGAGAGTGTTATACGCTTTGACGACGTCTCGTTCGA
>DATEBU010000039.1:0-2891 GCA_036516675.1 Minisyncoccota bacterium | reverse complement strand
AAGAAGTACCAGAGCGCGACAAGCACGATGCCGAAGTTCACCCCCTGCGCCAAGAGGAGCTTCCAGTCAATGCCGAAGGCTGCAAATAATTCATTCATATAACTAAACGGCGGGACGTTTAAACGAATTTGATGATGAAGGCGACTACCAGGGCCAAAATACCAAGCGCCTCGGTGAACACAATCGCAAGAATCATGTTCGAGACTATCTTGCCCGATGCCTCCGGATTACGCCCTATCGCCTCCATCGCCCCGCCCCCGATAAGCCCGATGCCGATACCTGGGCCGATGACGCCAAGGCCGGCCGCAAGCGCCATCCCGAGCATCCGTGCTGATTCTATGTCCATGCGATTTAATTTAACCTGGGCTTCGCGAAAAGCCCCTAATTTAATAAGATTTCCTCACTATACCGGCTTACCCGCACTCGCACAATGTTAATGCGCTTCAGCGGGGTCCGTGATGGCGAGCTTGATAAAGAAGAGGGTCAGCATCGCAAAGACGAGTGCCTGCACGAGGCCGATGAACATCTCAAAGGCCATCAGCGGGGCAGGGAGGAAGTAGGGGAGGAAGAAGGAGGCCACGAGTATCATCACCTCGCCCGCGAAGATGTTGCCGAAGAGACGGAAGGAGAACGAGATGAGCCGCCCGAGGTTACTCATAAGCTCGATAAGGCCGACGACGAAGCCGATGGGAGAATGCACGTTTAGGTACTTGCCCGCGTAGCGGAAGAACCCGAGCATGGCGATACCGGTGACCTCGATGGTGAAGAAGGAGATCATCGCGAGCGCGAGAGTGAAGTTGAGGTCGGCTGCAGGGGCCCGCAAGAGCGGGAGGAATTTGTCGGCGTGTACCAGCCCTATGGAGCCCACGCCAGGGACGAACTCAAGAACATTGGCAAGCGCCACGAAGAGGAAGATGGTCGCCACGAGCGGAAAGAAGCGGCGGGCAAGCTTATCGCTCCCCAGTACCTCGCTCATGTATGCAAGTGCGCCCTCAAACGCCATCTCGATACCGGCCTGGAGCTTGCCCGGGATAAGGGCAAGCGTGCGGCGGAAGAAGACGGCGAAGCCGATTAAGAGGAGCATGACCAGCCAGGTCATCAGCAGGGAATTGGTGATAGGGAAGCCCCATAGGCTCCCCAACCGCTCCGCTGCGAGCACTACGTGTATCCCTTCGTGCATACGCTCATCCTAGCAAATGTGCCCTCGAATCCAAAAAGACAACGAATCCATGCAGAACTCATCAGGATTACGAATCTTGACAGCAGAAAGTCAATATGCTAAGATACGCAGTAACGAGATAGGGGGCGTATTTGCTCGCTATTTCGGTAACTACATTCAATGCCAATCCTAGGAGCCCTTATGGGCCTTTTTCTTTTGGCCGGGACCGCGGGCACGCCCGGGCCCGTCCTGGCGCCTCTCGTGCTCGCAGCACCTGCCCCAGTGGTAGCCTCCTCTGCGAGCTACACGCTAACTCTGACCGGCTACAACGCCGTACCCGAACAGACCGACGATACACCGTTTGTGACTGCTTCGGGTGCGTACACGAACCCAGAGGTTGTCGCGGCTCGCTCCCAGGACCTGCGTGCGGAGCTCCCGTTCGGCACCATCATCGCTATTGACGGGCCCGCAAGCGACAACAACGGTGGCTGCAATTACGACTCGGTCTCTCGCCATATCGGATACCGCGTCATCGCTGACACTATGCACATTCGCATGAAGCGACGTGTGGACGTGCTCTTCGGCGTGCGAGACCGCTACCTACTCGCGAGTGGCAGGACCATGAACGCCGCCTCCTTGCTTGGCGCGTGCCCGGGGACAAGCGTGCGGGTGGTCGGCTTCGTTGATATTAAGAACCCAGCTAATCTCCCCAAGAGCCAGGCCGAGCTCGCCGCACTTGTCGAGCGCTCATCGAGTCTTGCCGTCAAATAAGTTTTAATTTACCGGCCCCGCTACGCGGGGCCGGTTGCGTTATGCTTGGCGTATGAAGCGCCTCTCACAGCGTGAGTCTGGGCTTGATGCCAGAGCCTATGCGCGCCTCGCGAAGCTCTCGACACCCATCCTTATCCAGGACTTTCTCGATGCACTCCCGATGAACTGGGAGAAAGGGGGTGATACGCACTACTCACCCGCGAGCGCGCTTGTGGCCAAGAAGGCGCACTGCATTGAGGGCGCTCTTATTGCCGCCACCGCCCTCTGGATGCACGGCGAAACTCCGCTCCTTATGGACCTCTGGGCCGACGAGAAAAGCGATGGCGAGGACCACATCCTCTCCCTCTACAAGCGCGGCGGCTACTGGGGCGCCATCAGCAAGACCAATCACGCTTCCATCCGCTTCCGCGACCCGGTCTATCGCACACTCCGTGAACTTGCGCTTTCCTACTTCCACGAATGGTTCCTCAACTCGACAGGCGAGAAGACACTCCGCGCCTATAGTAAGCCATTCGACCTATCGTGCCTGGGTCCCGGCTGGGTTGCCTCCGCAGACGAACTCTGGTGGCTCGATGACTCTCTCAATGCGCTTCCACACTACCGGCTCGTACCGAAAGGGCACGAGCGCTACCTACGCCGCGCTGACGCCATGGAACTCAAGGCCGGCCGCCTTGTCGAGTGGCCGAAGTCCGACCCGCGCACGTAAGTTAGCGTCGCTTTTTCGAGCTCTTTTTAGCACTTTTCTTAGTGGCCTTTTTAGCTCCCTTTTTCGCTGATTTCTTTTTTGCGACCGGGGCGCGTTCGCCGAAGTAGCAGGCCTCGACATTATTGCTATCAAGGTCATGGACGAAGGCAGCGTAGTAGGTAGGCCCGTAGTCGGGGCGGAAGCCGGGCGCGCCGTTGTCCCTGCCCCCCGCGCGCATAGCCGCGCGGTGGAAGAGGGCGACGGCCGCCTTGTTCT
>DATEBU010000038.1:0-7185 GCA_036516675.1 Minisyncoccota bacterium | reverse complement strand
CCCACCTCCCCGCCAATAAAGGTGTCGAGACCCGAGAACACATTGAAGTTTGCAAAGGTGTAGGAGGCTCCACCCTCCGCCTGAAGTGTGGTGGCGGGTGTGCGGCTAATCTTCCAGATGAAGGACTTCTTGTTCGTGAGGTAGGCTGCGAGCCGGTAGAGATCCTCGGGAGTGGATACGTTCCCTACAGAGATGCCGCTTGGGTCGGCGAAATGCGTCGAGCTCATGCCGAGAGAGTCTGCGGTCGAGTTCATCCACCCGATAAATCCGTTCTCGCCGTAGTAGCTCGCCAGTTCGCCCGCAATGGCATTGTTGCTCTCCATCAAGAGCGGGTAGAGGAGCTTGCCTACGGGGAAGCGCCGAGCCTGCGTGTTCCCAGGGTTCTCCGGGTGCTCAAGGATGCCCTCGGGCACCGGTATTTCCTTATCGAACATAATTGTCTCGCTGGCTACAAGCGCAGTCATGAGCTTGGTCACGGAGGCTATGGGCACCACCTCGAGAGCGCGCTGCTCGGCATACACGTCGCGCGAGTCGAGATCTGCTACCAAGTATGAGAGAGCCGAGACGGTGGGGACGGCGAGTGGACCGAGCGCAATAGTGGGTGTCGAGGTAGCCTGCTTCGCGTCGTAGACGAACATGCCCGTCCCCCGCTCGGCAAAGTCGAGCACCTGCCGAGCGTCCGCGGTCGCGAGCCGGATGCAGCCACCGGAGTAGTCGAGAGCCACCGGTGTACCGTCTACGTAATACGGCCACCCGTGGATGAAATAGTTACCGTAGAACTGCATGGCATAGGGCAGGTGCACCTGCGCGCCTCGGTTGAAGTGGTCTATCTCCTTGCTCAAGATGCTGTAGAAGCCGCTCGGCGTCTCGTACGGGGAGCCGGGGCGGCCCTTAGTAAGGATGGGGTAGGAGGCGACCATGTGGCCATCCTGGTAGAGAGAGACCGCCATTGAAGTGAGGTCAGCAACGATGAACCTGCCGTTCTCGGGCACCGCCTGCGGTATCGTCAGCACCTCAATGATGCGCTCGGGTGTGGTGCTTGAGTAGGCGACGCCTGCGCCAAGCGTCACGGGTGTGGGTGCCTCATACACCATCGTCGCCAAGGAGGCGGCGAAGCCGTGTCCCACCATCGTGAGGCCCCAGTAGCCCCCGACACCCACCCCAAACAAGAGAACGAAGAGGAGGGCCCCGAAGCGGAGCCCGTGTGTATCAATAGCGTGCTCAAAGTCTCCGCGTGTCATACCTGCATAGTATCGCAACTGGGCCTTATGGCACGCCGATATCCCGAACGGGTTCGTCGGAGATGATGCGGCCTTCGTCGAGCATGATGATGCGCTCGGCCACCCGAGCGTACTCCTCTTCGTGGGTCACCATGATAGTGGTCTGACCGGCCCCGTGGAGCTCTTTGAAGAGGGTCATGATGGTGTCGGAGGACTCGCGATCGAGGTTGGCCGTAGGCTCGTCGGCAAAGAGTACCGAGGGGCCGTGCGCAATCGCCCGAGCAATGCCGGCTCGCTGCTGCTCCCCACCCGAGAGCTGCGAAGGGAGATTGGCGAAGCGTCGCTCGAGCCCAACCTCCGTGAGCGCCTCGCGTGCGACCACCTCCGCCTCGCGAACACTCTGCCCCTGCATCAAGAGTGGTAAGACGACATTCTCAAGCGCGGTGAGGTCAGGCAGGAGCGCGTAGTCCTGGAAGACGTAGCCGAACATCGTGAGGCGCATGCGCGTCTCTGCCTCAGTCGACATTTCGCGGGTCGAGCAACCGTCAACAACCACATCACCCTCGGTGGGCTCGTCCAAGAGCGACATCTGGTACATCAGAGTGCTCTTCCCCGCCCCAGAGCGACCCATAATGGCGATGAACTCGCCGTCCGCGACCGTGAGGTCAATACCCTTCAGCACGGTCGTAATCCGTTCGCCATCCTTAAAGCTCTTTACCAAGTGTTTGACTTCAATCATAGCTAGTTGCGGCCGAGGATGGAGTCGAGCGTGTTCTTGCGCACAATCATGCGGGCGGGCAGATACCCTGCGACCACGGTCGCCCCTACCAAGAGCAGGATGCGTACAAACGTATCGAGAGCGGGCGCCACGAGGATCCCGTCAGAGAAGGGAAAGTCAATCGGGTGCGCGGCAACGGCAGGGACCAAGAAGCCGTAGAGCACTACGAGGCCGATGCCCGAGCCTATGAGTGCATAAAAGAGGGATTGAAATATGTAGGAAATCTCGATAGCTGCTCCCGCTACCCCAATGCCCTTCAAGATACCGATAAACTTGCGACGCGTAATGGCGTTGATGAAGATGACGATGAATATCGTGATGCCCGCGACCACGAGCCCAATGGAGCTGAAGCCATTCCCAAGCATGGCAAAAGTGTTCTTGATATCGGCAACGCCGTTCGGGATGGATTGCTCGAAGGTCTGCACCTTTGCCTTCTCTCCGATCCCACTATCAAGCAGGAGCTTCTGGAATGCGTCTGGGTCGCTCCCCGGGGTGAGCCGCACCGCAATCTGCGCAACATTCTGGTCAGTCCGACCGGCAAGCGTGCGGAGCTCTCCGGCCGGCATGAAGATGCTGGTGGCAAGCTGGCCAACCTTGCTCTTCACTACGCCCTTCACGGTCATTTCTCTCGTGATATCTCCAATGGTGATGCGCACCTTCGAGCCTGGGTACACATTCGTGAGTGGAGAGAGCCCTGGTTGCTCCCCGAAGGCGTACTGGGCCAAGAGGAGGTTGCCAATGAGGATTTGGTCGTAGTCTCCGGGGGCGAGGTACGCTCCGTCGATGATGTGTGAGCCGAGCCCGGTGAAGGCATTCTCGGCCACCGGGTCAATACCGACTATTTGTGCGCCCGTGGCGTTCGCCTTCTCGGTGTCACTCGTGCGCGAGAGGTAGTTGGCCTCGACCGTGCCGCCGGCCTGGTAGCGCAAGTCGAGCATGGTGACCTCCGGCAAAGTGCGCAAGAAGCTTGCCACCGCTGAGGTGTTCTCGATATAGTCTTTGCTTGGGAGCGCAGAGAGGATAAGGTCGCCGGTGTACTCCGTACGATAGTCCTCATTAATGCCCTCGATGAGCCCCACCAAGATGCCCGTTACCACCACGAGGTTGAGGAAGGTGAGCAGCATCACAAAGACGATGAGCCCCGTGGTCCAAAGGCTCGCGCGAGCAATCTGACGAGACGCAAGGTAGAAGCCGACTCGGATGTTGGTGGGAGAGAACATGGGCAAGATGCTGCTTAGGGCGCAAGCGCTATCATTTCACCCTCGATAAGTCCCATCACAATCTCAAGACGTCCGAGTACCTGAGAGGAGCCGGTCTCGACCGTACGACGCTCGCGCTTGTCACCCACGAGCACGGTGACATACGCTCCCGTACTATCGCGCCCTACTGCGCCTGCGGGCACGACGATGGCATTCGTGAGCACCCCGGTCGTGATAACCACATTCGCCGTCATACCACTCCGAATGCGTGGGTCCTCCGTCGTGAACACGAGCGTGGTCTTGTAGGTAGGGACACCATTCTTCATGGTCTCTGCCGGGTCAACCCGGACAACGCGGGCGCCAAACGCGGTCTGCGGGCCATACGCGTCGAGAGTGGTCGTGGCAGCTTCGCCCGCAGCAACCCCAGCAATAGAGACCTCGGGAATGTACACCTCAATCTGATAGATGCCGTCGCTCTGCATCGCAATGTGGGTATCTGCCGGTGAGACTATCTCACCCGTCTTCGCGTCCATACGCGTAACGGTGCCGCCAAAGGGCGCCACAACACGGGTCGCGCCAAGCGCCGCCTGGGCACTCCGGAGGTCGGCGGTAGCGGCAGCGATATCCTCGGTAGTCGGGCCTGCCTCAGCAAGCGTGAGAGACTTCTCGGCCCTATCGAGAGCCGCGTGGTCGTTCGCGAGGTCTGCGGCAGCATTCGCGACGTTCGTGCGTCCGGTAGCCACCGAGGCCTCGTAAGAAGCAAGGGTGGCCGGGCTCAGCTGATCTGACGAGCCCTTAGATAGCGCCGTCGCTACATGGTCGAGGAAGACCTCGATGTAGGTGATGTTGGTCTCGGCCGTCTCTGCTGCTGCCTCTACAGAGATTGGCGAGAGCGAAGCGAGTGAGCGCTGCCAATTGAAGAGCGTCTCGTTCAAGACATCTCTCTCCCGCTCTAGGGCTGCCTCGAGGGCGGCAGGAGCAGAAAGAGAGATGATGCGCGGTATGCTCGCCGGAGTAGTGAAGATGACATCCGCCCGATTACGCACCGCGTCGTCCGCCGTCACATAGGCGCTTTTGATCGTCTGGACAAGTGATGCTCGCGCGCTGGCGACGTCGGCCTCATCTATCGCCAGCTCCTCAGAGCGTGTCCCCGCATAGAGCGCATCGAGATTGGCTCGTTGCTTGGCGACGGTGGCGACCTCGTCCCCGTTCTCGATCTCAGCGAGCACGGTCCCAGCTGCCACGCGCGAGCCCACGACGGCGTACGTACCCCTGATACGGCCACTTGCGGCGAACCCGAGCTCCGCATCTGCCTCGGCGATAACCGAGCCTGCCACACTTACTTCGGTCGCCACGTCTGCCCGAGTTACCACGAGGGAGGCCTGCTTGGGCGTGCCGAGCCCGAACAGGAGGTAGCCGCCCACGAGGAGGAGGGCAAGGGCGAGGAGGATGGGGACCCTCCTTCGCACGAGGAATGGGAGTATGCGCATCGCGCGAGTGTACCAGTAAGTATATCAGCTTGTATACTGGCCACATGCCTCCCCTCTCTGACGTACTCGACACGACCCTCACCTCCTTCTCCCACCCCCTCATCTACCTGGTGCTCGGTGTCGTTGTACTTATGCTCACCATTGCGTATCTGGCACGCCCGCGACGCGTCTACTTTGTTCGTCATGGGCAAACCGCCTTTAATACCGAGCGCATCCGACAGGGCGCTCTCGGCCCACTGTCGGAAGACGGTCGCAAGCAGGCGCAGGCAGCCGCAGAGTATCTCGCGCAATTCCCCATCCGGGCAATGGTCGCGAGCACCTACGAGCGCTCCGTGGAAACGGCCCACATTATCCAGAAGATTCTGAAGATTCCGCTCTCCTTCTCTCCACTTCTTATCGAACGCCGCAATCCCTCCGAGATTGTGGGCAAGAAGGACGACGACCCGGCGGTCATGAAGGTCGTAGACCAGATTGACAGAATCTATCACGAAGACGACTTTCGCTATTCAGACGAAGAGAACTTCGTCGAGCTGCGTGACCGCGCGAGGAAGTGTCTCGACCTCTTGGCCAGCCAGAGTGCCGGGCACCTGCTGGTCGTTACCCACGGCATCTTCCTCAAAATGATTATCGGCTACCTCTTGAATCGTGAGCGCCTCCACGCGGGCGACTATGCGAAGCTCTCGTTCTTCAACGCGTCCGATAACGCCGGTATCACTATCTGCGAATATAATCCCGCCAAGCGCTTCTCTAAGACGCGCGGCTGGCGCGTCATCGAGTACAACATTACTCCCTACCAAAGCGAGGTCACGACGACTACGCTCCGCGGGGTCCCCCGCATCCCCGCCCCGATTTCCTAAGCGGAAACGCGCCCTGACGGGCGCGTGTTCCTGCGCACGCGAGTATTCGTTTAGAAATCCATGTCGCCCATACCGCCACCACCCTGGGGTGCGGCCTTGGGCTCGGGGATGTCAGCGACCGCTGCCTCGGTGGTGAGGAGCATTGCCGCGGCAGACACCGCGTTCTCGATGGCCATGCGTGGCATCTTGGCTGCATCAATAATACCCACAGCAATCATGTCCTCGACGAGCTCGTCCTTGGCGGCATCGTACCCGGCCGCGCTCTTGCCGCTCTGCACCTTCTCTACGATGACGGCCGCATCGTCCTTGCCGGCGTTCAGCGCTATCTGGGTCAAAGGGACAGTCAGAGCGTCGACGACAATGCCGTATCCGGCGGTCTCGTCGCCCGAGAGCTTGGGTACGGAGGCCCCAAGCTTCTTGGCAATCTTCGCGAAGGCAGTGCCGCCGCCTGGGACAATCCCTTCCTCCATCGCGGACTTAGTAGCCTTAACGGCGTCGTCAATCTTGTCCTTCAAGTACTTCATCTCCTGCTCGGTGGCTGCCCCCACCGAGATGACCGCCACGCCACCCGAGATCTTGGCGACACGCTCTTCGAGTTTCTCCTTGTCGAACTTCGAGTCGGTCGCCTCGGCCTGCGCCTTCATCTGTCCAACGCGCGCCTCGATGTCGGCCTTCTTGCCCTTGCCGCCCACGATAGTGGTGGTGTCCTTGGTCGCGGTCACCCGCGCCGCCTTGCCGAGCATGGTCAAGGTCGCGTTCTCGAAGGTGATGCCCACCTCTTCGCTAATGACCTGGCCGCCCACTACCGTGGCGATATCGCCCAACATCTCCTTCTTACGCTCGCCGTAGCCCGGGGCCTTGACCGCGAGCACCGAAAAGGCGCCGCGCAACTTGTTGACGACGAAGGTGGCGAGCGCGTCGCCCTCGACGTCGTCGGCGATGATGACGAGCTCCTTCTTACCGCTTGCCGCCACCTTCTCCAAGACGGGCAGTATCTCCTGTACATTGCTTATCTTCTTGTCGGTGATAAGAATGAGTGCGTCCTTCATCGCGGCTTCCATGCGCTCAGGATTAGTGACCATATAGGCGGAGACGTAGCCCTTGTCGAACTGGAGCCCCTCGACCACCTCGTAGGAGAGCTCCATGCCCTGGGACTCCTCTACCGTGACCACTCCCGAGGCGCCCACGGTCTCTACCGCCTCAGCGATAATCGTCCCCAGCTCCTCACTCTCGGCCGAGATGGAGGCGACCTGCTTAATCTGGGCCTTGCCGGAGACCGGCTTGGCCATCTTCTTCAATTCCGCGAGGGCGTCTGCTCTGGCCCGCTCCATCCCGGCGCGTATGGCCATTGCACCGGCACCCTTAGCGACCTTCGAGAGCCCCTCATTGACGAGCGCCTCGAAGAGCACGACCGTGGTAGTGGTGCCATCGCCAGCGGTATCGTTGGTCTTGTTCGCGACCTCCTTCACTATTTCGGCGCCCATGTTCTCGAACTTGTCCTTGAGGGAAATCTCTTTGGCGATGGACACCCCATCGTTCGTGATGCGCGGGCCGCCGTAGCCCTTATCGATGACCACGTTGCGGCCTTTGGGCCCTAGGGTGACCTTCACCGCCCGCGCGGCCTGCGCGATGCCGCTCGCA
>DATEBU010000037.1:0-4768 GCA_036516675.1 Minisyncoccota bacterium | reverse complement strand
GGCTTGGCGGGCCTCCTTCAGGGAGAGCTCGATGTAGCCATCAACGCCCTCGGAGTCCACGACCTTCGCGCTGATGAGGTCGCCTACGTTCGCCTTGCGGAGCACATCAGCCGCGTTCAAATATTCGCGGCCGTAGATGATACCGGTACCAAAGGGTGGGAGGTCAACGTAGACCTTGCCGCGCTCAATCGCGATGATGGCGCCCTCTATCAGGTCGCCGGAGGAAGGCGGGGTGGGGATGGACTCAATAAGCCCGGCCATCGGGTGGTCGGAGGGTACGTGTATGGTCGCCGGGGGAGAGGCTCGCACCTTCTCCGCCACGACGATTGCTTCCTTGCCAAGCGTAGCCTCGGCGAAGTTTGGTTCAGCCATACTTAAAAACGCAGTGTCGGATTTTCTTGCCGGTTCAGTTGAAGGTCAGACCTTCAACTGGGTTAGCCAAGCAGTACTTCTCCGCACGCTTACGGAGGTACTGTAGCACATCTCTCCATAAAAAGGGAAGGCGGCGCAGGACGGGGGAATAGTGTCCTACATCCTAGCATCTTCGCCCCAAGAATGGTAAAATACAGGCACATTTATGGTCATCACCCATCACGGCGGGCAGTGCTTCAAGGTCACCCTCGGTGACCTCACGCTTGCCTTCGACCCCATATCTAAGGGAGCCACCCTGCCCTCGGTACGCTTCGGCGCAGACATCGCGCTCGTCTCGCGCAATCACCCGGACATGAACGGGGTTGAGGAGGTTACCTACGGTGACAAAGTACCCTTCGCCATCACGGGCCCCGGCGAATACGAGCGTGCGGGGGTCACGATTCGCGGCTTCCTCTCCGAGAGTCGCTACCCCTCCTCCGCTAAAGCTACGGAGGGCAAGCCCTCCTTTCTCAATACGGCGTATATTGTGCAACTTGAGGACATGACACTGGTGCACCTTGGCGCGCTCTCCTCCGCAGAGCTGCCACCGGAGGCTCGCGAAGCCATTGACGAGGTGGACGTGCTCTTCGTGCCTGTAGGAGGGGGCGGCGTGCTCGACGCGGCCGCCGCGCACGAGCTCGCCGTGTCGCTTGAGCCGAAAATTATTGTCCCCATGCACTGGAGTGGAATGGGTAAGGAGAAGGCGCTCGAGACCTTTCTGAAAGAGGCGGGCAATGGCAGCGAGAAGGTGGACAAGCTTACCCTCAAGCGGCGCGACCTGGCGGGTCGGGAAGGGAGTATACTAGTGGTAACACCATAACTGTATGCGCACCGTCGGAGAACATCTTGATCGAGTGAGGGAGCAGCCCCACCATATCCGGAGGCGCTTCGCGCTTGGTACCGCTGGCGCACTCACGGCCCTCATTGGTATCGTCTGGCTCGGAGCCTCGCTTGCTACCGGCACCTTCGCCTTGAAGGGTAGCAACTTCGCCGAGGTGACGGGCGCAGTCCTCCCCGAGGAGTCCTCCGCGAGCCAAGACACTGCGGCGGTCGACGGAGTCGCGGCCGCAGCGGCCGCCTCTACCAAACGCGCTCCCGCGCATGTTGAGGTCGTGCCGAGCGGCACGGGCATGCCGACCAAGACACCGCCCCCGCCTGGGCCCACCATCATCCCGTTTTAAGTGCTATGGCTAAGGAGAAGCTGAGTACGGACGCAACGCCGGCTGCTGGGAACATTATTGAGCAACCCATTGTCGCCGAGATGCGCACGAGCTATCTCGACTACGCGATGAGTGTCATCACGGCGCGGGCCCTGCCTGACGTGCGTGATGGCTTGAAGCCGGTGCATCGCCGCATCCTCTACGCAATGCGTGAGTTAGGACTTTCCCCATCGGCGCGTTTCCGCAAATCTGCGGCGGTTGTAGGCGAGACGATGGCTAAGTACCACCCGCACGGCGACTCCGCTCTCTATGAAGCGATGGCCAAGCTCGCCCAAGACTTCGCTACTCGCTACCCGCTCGTCCTTGGGCAGGGCAACTTCGGCTCCGTGGACGGGGACCCGCCTGCCGCGATGCGCTACACCGAGGCTAAGATGAGCCGGGTCGCCGAGGCCCTCCTCACCGACCTCGACAAAGAGACGGTGGAGTGGGTGGACAACTACGACGCCACGCGGCAGGAGCCGCGCGTTTTGCCGGCAGCGCTCCCCAACCTTCTCTTAAACGGGACACTTGGCATCGCGGTCGGCATGGCGACCAACATCCCGCCACACAACCTACGTGAGGTGGTCGCCGCCGCCATTCATTTGATAGACAACCCGGGGGCGACCACCGACGACCTCCTGGCCTTTGTGAAGGGCCCCGACTTCCCGCTCGGCGGGGTCGCGTTCGGCGCCGCCGACATCAAGCACGTCTACAGCTCGGGCAAGGGGCCCGTGGTCGTGCGCGGAGAGGCTGAGATTGTGGACGGGGGCTCGAAGGACACCCGCATCGTGATTACCTCCATCCCGTACCGGGTAAACAAGAGCGACCTCATTGCTCGCATGGCCGAACTTGTGCAGGAGAAGAAGCTTGAGGGTATCCGCGACCTGCGCGACGAGTCCACCACCGATATCCGCATTGTGGTGGAGCTTAAGGGCACAGCCCACCCGCAGGCGGTCTTGAACGCTCTTTACAAGCATACTGAGCTCGAGAGCACTTTCCACTATAACATGCTCGCCTTGGTAGACGGCGTTCCAGAGATGCTCTCGCTCTCTTCTATCCTCACGAGCTTTATTGAGCACCGGCGACAGGTGGTGAAGCGCCGGACCGAGTTTGACTTGCGAAAGGCGCAGGAGCGCGAGCACATCCTCCTCGGGCTCTCGAAGGCGCTCGACCACATTGACGAGGTCATTGCCATCATCAAGAAGTCTGCGGACGTGTCCACGGCAGATGCCGCGCTCCAAAAGAAATTTGGCTTCTCCGAGCGGCAGACAGCCGCCATCCTTGCGATGCGACTCGCGACGCTCGCGGGCCTTGAGCGCAAGAAGATTGAGGACGAGCTCACAGAGGTTCAGGAGCTCATCAAGCGTTTGAAGAAGATACTCTCTTCAGCGGCGAACATCCTTGCGGTGGTGAAGGGTGAGCTTGCGGAGGCAGCCGAGCGATACGGCGATGACCGCCGCACCAAGATAGTGCGGGGCGGGGTGCAGAACATCTCGGTAGAGGACATGGTGCCCGATGAGGACTCCGTGCTCGTCTTGACCCAGGGCGGCTACATCAAGCGCACCAACCCAACCGAATACAAACGGCAGAAGCGCGGTGGTGTGGGCGTAGTAGATATCACCACTAAGGAGGAGGACGTGGTGACGCACTTCTTGGTGGCCTCCGCTCACGCCGACCTCCTCTTCTTCACTGACGCGGGCAAGGCCTACCAACTCAAGATGTACTAGATACCGGAGGGGAAGCGCGCGACCAAGGGCAAGAGCATTATGAACTTCCTCCAGCTTGCGGGGACCGAGAACGTTACGTCGATTCTCCCCGTACCCAAAGGTGCGGCAGCGGAGGCCACCTCTATCGTGTTTGTGACGAGCGAGGGGGTGGTGAAGCGCGTGGCAGCCAAGAGCTTTGCCGACGTGCGCCGCTCGGGCATCATCGCCATCAACTTGAAGGGCGAGGACGCCCTAGTCTCAGCAAACTTGGCCGCCGAGGGCGACAGTGTCTCTCTCGTCTCTGCCAGGGGGCAGTCCGTCCGCTTCGCGGTAGAGGACGCCCGCTCGATGGGTCGCACCGCCGGCGGGGTGCGCGGCATGAGCGTGAAGAAGGGCGATAGGGTAGTCAGCGCCGAGGTCGTCCCCGAGGCCGAGGAGGAGAGCGCGTCGCTCTTGGTGGTAATGAGTAAGGGCTACGGCAAGCACACGAGCATTACGGAGTACAAGATACAGGGCCGGGGTGGCTCGGGGGTGAAGACGGCGGAGGTCACCGCGAAGACCGGCGAGGTCATCGGCGCCAAGGTGGTCGTGGGTGACCTGGCCGAGCTTGAGCTCGTGGTCGTCTCAAAGAAAGGGCAGGTCATCCGCACCAGCGTTGCGGAGATACCATCGCTCTCCCGCGCGACCCAGGGCGTCCGCATCATGAAAATGCGCGAGGGGGACTCCATCGCCTCCATGGTCGCCTTATAACCGACTTGAGTACGATGATGGGAAAGTATCGGATGCAGATGTGCTCGCGTTGTCGCGGGCGGTGCGAGATATCGTGTCGGAAGTGACAGGGATAACCGACGTATTCGTCTACGCGAATTCGGCCAAAATTAAGGTACAAATAGCCCCAGTAGAGATTTTTGTGGAGATGAGTAATCACAAGATTACAGACGAGGACACCCTCATGTCGGGGATAAAGGAGAAACTCTCGGCCTGGAAGAAAGAAAAGAATTTTCTGACACCCATCAATCTCACTCTTATCCCAATGCATTGGAAAGTAGAAGTAGATATTTAATATCGCTATCCACAAAAATAGCCGGTCGGCTAAAATAGTGGATACAGGTGCGGTAGGATGGAGGCATGGGAATTCTTGAGAAAGAGGCGCGTGTGATGCGCCGGAGAGGGCAGATACGAGATGCCGTACTGACAGCCTTGCTTGTGGGGGGCATGGTGGCGATAGGTGCAGTACCAATCAAGCTCATACCGACGCTCGGCTTTACGCCGAAAAACAAGAGTCGTTTCAATTATTATACAAAGACGGTGGCGGGTCGCCTTGTGAAGGAAGGACTGGCGAAATGGGTGAGAAGGGAGGGCAAAATCCATTTGCAAATTACTCCAGCCGGCCGCCGCTTCTTGACATTCGAGCAAGAGAAGCTGAAGTTACAGAGCTTGAAGAAGCGTTGG
>DATEBU010000036.1:0-2474 GCA_036516675.1 Minisyncoccota bacterium | reverse complement strand
GGTACGGTTACCCCGCGAAGAAACTGGTGGTCATTGGCGTCACGGGGACCAAGGGCAAGTCCACCGTCGCCGAAATGCTCCATGTCATTCTCACGGCGAGCGGCAAAAGGACCGCGCTCGCAAGCACCATCCGCTTCGCCGTGGGTGAAGACTCGCGACCCAACCTCTTCAAGATGACTCTGCCCGGTCGCGGCTTTATCCAAACCTTCCTGCATCAGGCCCTCCTGCAGGGCGCGACACATGCCGTAGTCGAGATTACGAGCGAGGCCGCGCTACAGTATCGTCACGTTGGCTTGGCACTTAATGCGCTCGTCTTCACCAATCTTCAGAGAGAGCATATCGAGAGTCATGGCTCCTTTGAGAACTACTTTCGCGCGAAGCTTGCCATAGGCGAGTCTCTCGTCGCCTCCCCCAAGCGCCCGCGCACTATTATCGCAAACATCGACGATGCAAAGGGTGCGGCCTTTCTCGCGCTCCCAGTTGAACACGCTGTGCCTGTACGCCTCACGGATGCGGCTGACGTAACCTTGGCTGACACAGGCGTCTCCTTCACGTACGCTAATAAGCACTTCGCGCTCCACCAGCCGGGGGCGTTCACGGTGATGAATGCCTTGCTCGCCGTGCGCACTGCGGAGGCCTTGGGCATCGCGCCGGGAGTCGCCGCTCGCGCACTCGCGGGTCTCGCGCGGGTGCCCGGACGCACCGAGCGCGTCGAAGCGGGGCAGGACTTCCTCGTTGTTGTTGACTATGCTCATACTCCTGACTCGCTCCAAGCGCTCTATGAGGCTTATGCCCCTCGACAGAGCTCGGGGCTCGGGCGCAGATTAATCTGCGTCCTGGGCAACACGGGTGGCGGGCGCGACACGTGGAAGCGTCCCTTGATGGGCAAAATCGCAGAGGGTGCCTGTGACCTGGTCATCCTCACGAACGAAGACCCATACGACGAAGAGCCGAGGGCCATCGTTGAGGCGATGGCCGATGGTATGGAAAAGAAGCCTGAAATCATCATGGACCGGCGCCTCGCCATACGGCGCGCGCTTGCGGAGGCCAGGCATGGTGATGCCGTCCTCATCTCTGGTAAGGGCACCGACCCGTTCATCATGGGGGCGAGGAGTGCTAAGAAACCTTGGAGCGATGCGGCAGTTGTGCGCGAAGAGCTCGACCGCCTGGTAACATCAGGCCCATGAAGCATGAAGCATGGTTTTTCGTTGGGCTCTTCGTCTTTATATTCGTCATCTGGATAGCTATTGGTGGCCCCATGCGTAGCGCCTCAATCGCCGTTCCAGAGCTCCCCGATACCACCATAAGCGGCACCACGACTGCCGCCACGGGTTGGGCCTATTTCTCGCTTCCACGCGCACCCTTCGAGATTGGTGATTCTAGTATCTCCTTAACCGATTCCGCGGGCGAGGGTGGTTCAGACCGCATCGCTCTCCCACCGTTTGACCTGGTACCAGGCGTTATCTTTGCTCCAACCTCTCCGTATCGCGCCACAGTCTCAATGAGTACCTACGTCTCGGGCGCGAATTCAACGGATGCGCGAAATGAATATGTCCAGCTCTCGGTGGCACGTACGGCTACGCTGCCCGTCAACATCACGGGTTGGCAGCTTACGAGCGGGACGACTGGCCGCACCGCTACGGTCCCTGTTGGCGTCGCAGTCCCCACGTCTGGCGTCGTGAATCCCGTGACCGATATTCTGCTAGGCCTAGGGGAGAGCGCCATTATCGTCTCCGGGAAGTCGCCCACGGGCGACTCCTTTCGAGAAAATAAGTGTATTGGCTACCTTGGGAGCTTCCAAACATTCACACCGGCCTTGTACCAGCGTTGCCCATCGGCCACTCGTGACCTCGCCACACTCTACGGCACATCCTACCTGCGCGACCTCTCCTGCATTGACTACGTCGAATCTCTCTCGACCTGTCAAGTACCCACGCGCGTGAGGTCAGCGGGTGTGACTCAGACGTGCCGGAACCTTATCGAGACCTACATCAACTACAATGGCTGTCTAAGCCTGCATCGCTACGACACAGACTTCAACGGCCGTGTCTGGCGTATCTACCTCGGCCGTGACCGGGACGAACCGCTCTGGCGCACCCGCCACGAGGTGGTCGAGCTCCTCGACCGCGAAGGCCGCACCGTGGACGCGTTCTCCTACTAGAAAAGGGGGGGTAAAAAGAGTAGCGTATACCCATGCGCCTCTAGCTCAATTGGTAGAGCATCGGCCTTTTAAGCCGCAGGTTCCGGGATCGTTCCCCGGGGGGCGCACTAAATAGACAGCGCAAAACGCTCGAGGGATTGCGAGAGGTCGAGGCCTTTGCGGCGGGAGTTTTGGAGGAGAGAGATGAGGGAGAGGGAGAGGGCGCGCGTTTCTTGCGGCTTCCAGGCACGACTGCCTTTCTCCATCAAATCGCGAGTCTTCCAGTGGAGGAGGCCGTGGAGCATTTCTGGTGCATCGCCCTTCCGCAGCGCTC
>DATEBU010000035.1:0-13882 GCA_036516675.1 Minisyncoccota bacterium | reverse complement strand
CCTTCTCGGATGAAGTGCGCTATGTCGTTATTCACTACGCCGTTACCGACGGTGGTGAAGTAGTTGGCCGCGCCATAGAGCGAGAGCACCAGCTGGAATACCCCGTACTGATACAGCGAGAGAGCGGAGAGGGTAAGGAAGGTGTTGATGAAGCCGATGCCCTTGGCCAAGAGGCCCCACGCGCCGTAGTGCGCCTCGCCGCGCACGTACTGCTGGGAGAATGCGAGCCGCTCGGGTGCCTTCCCCATACTAGGGCTGCCTCACACCAAAGCCGCGCGAGGCAAGAGTGGCCACCGCCTCGAGTACCTTTGCTATCGGGATAGACGCAACTGCCCGTTGGTGCTCGGCGGCGGTACCCGGACGCTTGAAGACAAACGACGAGGGAGCAACACCCGCAGCAGGCAGTACCTGCACACTCTTCTCACCAAGCGGCGGCTGCTCGGAAGGGTCCACGGGGCCGATAATATCAATGAGCGGGACGCCAAGGGCATGGGCGATGTAAATGGGACCCGTGTCCACCGCAATAAAGAGCGCGAAACGCTTCATGAGCGAAGGCAGTTCGTCGAGCGAGAAGCCAGTTGCGGCGACATTCTCTCCTGCGCCGATACGTTCGATAACGGCTGCGATCCTCGCCTCGTCGTTCAGACCCCCAAGAAACACAAGGGTTGCGTCGTAGCGGAAGTGGAGCTCGCGCGCGAGCTCGGTAAACCGTTCATCGCCCCACTCTTTAATTTTGTTGCCTGCAGTGATTGAGATGCCAATCAACGGTTTCCCCCGCCCATATTCGGCCACGAATGCCTCGGCTTTGCGTTCTCCTTCCGGCGTCGGAAAGACTTCAGGCACGGCATTGTCGTCGTGGATATCGAGCGGCACAAGTGTCTTCAGGTAATGACCCGGGAGGTAGGTGTGGTGCGCGTAAAAGACGCGATCAGTAGCCATCCAGTCGGTCAGTCGCTCGCTGACAGGCGCCTCGCTGCGCGTTGTCTTGATGCGTCGCGGGATACGGGCGAAGAGCATGAGAAGCGTCATCGTGGAGACGCCGGCGAGCGAAACGCTCCAATCGAAGCGCTCCGCGCGTAGTTTCTTCGCAAGCGCGAAGAAACGGTAGTCTTCGATGATAACGATCTCACCAATGTGCGGATTATGGCGAATCATGCTGACCACCTTCTTCGAGACGAGTACCGTAAGGTGCGCGTCCGGATACCGAGCTTTCACGGCACGGAAGGTGGGTGTCGCACAGACCAAGTCCCCTACCCGCGTGAGCTGCGGGATGATAAGAATACGCAGTGCGCTTTCCGGCTCCCTGCGTGAGATAGTCGCAAGCAACATGGGCGCGGCAAGCACCCCGTAGATGATCGTGAGCATGGTCGTAATCCTTTTCATGCGGGTCACTTGCGCGCGAACACATAGTAGCCAGAGGTGGTGGTACGATGCGCGTTCTTGAAGAGCCAATCAAGAAAGTCAGCCGTGGGGTCAATGATGGGGCGGAGCTTGTGCTGCTTGGGGAAGAAGAACAAGAGCGCCTTGAAGTACCCGCCCACCTTCACGATTTCGTATTCGGAGAAGTCCTTGCAGAGCATCTCGAGGGTGTCGTCGAAGAAGCGCCAGTAGTCAGGGTAGCTCCCCTTCCGCGCGTGGTAGGGGTAGATAGAGGGGACGTAGAGGAATATCTTGCCGCTCTTCCGCAGTATCCGGTGGAGCTCCCCCATCGCGCGAATCGGGTCGCGCACGTGCTCAAGCACCGAGCTGCAGATAATCGCGTCCACGCTCCCGTCTGCAAGCGGGATAGCGTGGATGTCGCCCACGACGTCTGCGCCTGTCGCCGCATCGTAGTCCATACTCTTGTAGTCGCAGTCTTTAAAGAGCTCCTGGTACTCGGCAAGCCACTTGGTGAAGCGGTCCCCACCACCGACGTCGAGAACGGTGTGCTCGCGGGAGATCTCCTGCATCTTCTCCCGTATAAAGGTGTGGTAGCGGGCTTGGGCCATCGGTATGTCAGTATAGCGTCTCGGCGAGCCGGTCGATGAGTACGGGGAGGCTCTGGCGCGAGGCAAGCTCGGCGAGGGCCTTTGGCGTGGGCTGCCCGAGATGCTCTGCGAGACGCTCGGCAAGCTCCTCGGCCGAGCCGAAGCTCCACTGCGGCCCTGCGAGCGTGGCGAAGTCCTCGCTTGCCGCGAGGACGGTTGCGCCACAGGCGGCCGCCTCGAAGATGGTCTTATCAAACATGCCCGAGGGCGAGCAATTCACGAATACCTCGTGTCCTTGGTAGAACGCGGGGGCCTCGGCATTCGCTATGCCAGGACGAAATGATATATGCTCGGAGAGACCACGCGCTCGCACGCTTGCTACAAGTGCCTCGTAGTATGCCTCATCTCCCGCGCCAGGCGAGCCGACAATGTCTGCGGTGTAGGCGACGCTGCGCTCCGTCAAGAGCGCGAGCGCGTCAATGAACACCTCGGGCCGCTTCGACCGCGCTATCCGCGAGAAGAAGAGGATGGAGCGCGGCACGCGCGTGGTGTGTGGGTCCGGGTAGAATCGCTCGGTATCAACGCCCAATGGCATGATGATGGTCTTCACATACTTCGCGGTATGGGAGTGTGTCGAGGTGCAGAAGACTTTTGTGCAAAACATCGCAGCAATATCGGTAATCCAAGAGCCCTCGTAGTGATTGCGCCAGAGGTAGGAGCGTTTGCCAAGAATGGCCCACAGAGGGCCGGCAATAATCAGGTACTCCTGGTTCATATGCACGAAGACCGCGTCATAGTGGCGGCGCAGCCGCCACGCAAGCAAGAAGAACCGCCACGCATACGTGGCCGCCCCGAGTACGGGGCGGCCACGCTCCTTACCGAGCGTATGCACGCGCACATTATTGGGAAGGTCAGACTTTCCCCGGGTGAGGCAAATGACCTCTATGTGCTCGTAGCGCGCGGCAAGCGCCGCCACCCACTGGGGGAAGAAGCCCAGGGCAGGATTCTCGGTATCGAGTGCCTGGGCAACGACGAGTAGCCGCGTGGGGGCGGGGTGGATGGGAGGGGGCATGTAGCGAGTATAACGGTTAGTCCGTACTCTGGTGGGGACAGTTTGAGGTTGCGGTATTATGGCCCGTATATGTCCCAAAGATGGCTCGGGCACCTCAAGAGGTCATGGAGGGAGGAGCCGTGGCTCTGGGGCATCATCGGCCTCACCCTCCTCCTGCGGCTGCCCGCAATCGGCTATGGCCTGCCACTCATGCTCGTCAACGACGAGTCGCCCTTCACTCTTGCCGCCCTCAAGATGCTTGAGCTCCGCACGCTCGTGCCCGCCCTCCACCTCGCTGAATTCCAGACCATCCTCTACTACCCGCCCTATCTCTCGTACCTCTACCTCCCCTTCTTCGCGGCTATCGCAGGTATCGCCTACCTCGCGCACGGCGGCGCTGGCCTCGTCGCCTATCTCGTGTCGGACCTCTCGTCCTTCTTCCTCGCGGCGCGCATGGTCAATGTCGGGCTTGCTCTGGTGTCGGTGTACCTGGTGTATCGAATTGGGGAGCGGCTCTTTGCATCGCGCGAGGCCGCGCTCGCCGCCGCCTTCTTGCTCTCCACCAGTCTCCTCCACCTCTCGCTATCGGTGGTCTCTCGGCAATGGCTGCCCGTGTCCTGTATCGTGCTCCTTGCGCTCTATGTCCTGACTAACGAGCGGCTGGCGGAGCGGCGACGCTATCTCTTCGCCATGCTCGTCGCGGGAGTTGGCATGGGCTTCTCTGCAGTCGCGGTACTCGTGCTGCCGCTTGTCGGGCTCTATTGGTGGTGCCTCGGCAAGGTGCGCCTCGCCACCCTGCTGCGCGATGCGCGCCTCTGGGCGGGCATCGTCGGATTTGTCGCGCTTGCCGCTCTGCCCTCCCTCTTGTATCCGAGCAGTAGCGGCTTCCTCGTTGACCTCACTTTGTACGACCCGAAATCACTCGCTGGCTTCTTGGCGATACCCTGGAGCACGCTGTCGCTCACCCTTTATTCTGAGCCGGTGCTGATGCTCCTCGCCGCTATCGGGAGTATTATTCTGCTCTCTCGCTCGCGCGTGCTCATAGTGTGTGCAGGTTGGGCACTCCTCTACGCCGCTACCTTCTACATCTTCTTCAGGTTCGAGCCGCGATTCTTGCTCCCGCTTGTTCCTCTCTACGCGCTCGCGGGCGGTTACGCCGTAACGTGGCTGCGCCGCTACCCGTGGGGCACGATGGTGGTCTGTCTATTGCTTCTGGTCCCATTCGTCGCCTCCGTGCGCCTCGCACAGCTGGGGGCCTCGGGCGACACGCGTGCTCTAGCTCGCTCGTGGGCCCTCGCGCATCTCACTGCGGAGGACTCGATACTCGTGTATGCCCCCGCCACGCGGGTGCCCACCACAGCCTTGGCCGTCGCGGAGTTGCGCGCTATTGACCCGGGCGCGGTGCGCCAAGTAGACAAGGCGGATGAGACGCTCGACCGAGCTCTCCCACACGCTCTCAACATCTTCGATGTAAAGAATGGCGCGTTCTTTGCCGACTTACCACGCTACGCGAAGGAGCATGGGTACACCTATCTGCTGCTCGACCCGAGCTACGCGTTTGATGCCCGCTCGCAAGAGGCGGCTTTCGCGCCCCTTCTTGGGGGGGCTATCATCTTTGAGCGTTGGCAGGGGCAGGGCGGGGATGCGTCGCTCTCGGCAAGCGCGTTTCCCGCGCCTCTCACGGCGCTCTTCTCGGGCCGATTGCTCGGGCCTGATGTGGTAGTGTATCGAATCCGCTAATGCATATCGCTGTCATCATACCCACCTACAACGAGGCAGGGGCCATAGCGAAGGTACTCACCAAGCTCGGCGAGGTATTCGGTACGATGCCCGAGTTCAGGTGGTCCGTGGTCGTCGTCGACGGTAACTCGCCCGACGGTACGGCCGACACCGTGCGCGAGCTCGCCACGCGCCATGCGAACATCCATCTGCTTGTCGAGCCGGGCAAGCGCGGCATCGCGCCTGCCTATTGCGCGGGCATCGCGTACGCTATCCGGGAGCTTGGCGCAGACGCCTTCGTTGAGTTCGACGGCGACGGCCAGCACGACCCGAGAGACCTTTGTGGTCTCGCGCGTGCATTCGCCCTCGGCGCTGACTACGTCGTCGGTTCCCGCTATATCCCGGGCGGCGGCATCCCGGCGGGCTGGGGGCTCCACCGTAAGCTCCTCTCTCGCCTCGGGAGCCTCTATGGGCAGCTGGTGCTTGAGCTCCCGGTACACGATGTCACGTCCGGTTTCAAGCTCACGCGGGTGGCGGGCTTCGCCGAGAGACTCCCGCTCACCCCTGACGCACTCCTCACAAACCACTACGCCTACAAGATACAACTCATGCACGCGATGGTCGCGCTCGGAGCACGAGTGGTCGAGGTGCCCATCACATTTCTCGCGCGCTCGCACGACACTTCCAAGTCAACCTGGCGGGATATTATCGAATCGCTACGCGTCACGACCATCCTGCGCCTCTCTACCCTGCGACAGTGGCGCTTGCTGCGTGTAGCCGCTATCGGAGGTACGGGCTTCGTGCTCCAGAGCGTCTTCTTTGAGCTCCTCGGCATCCAGTGGGAGACCGTCTCCCCGAGCACGGCAGCGGTGGTCGGCGGCGAAGCTGCCATACTGTCAAACTTCTTTCTCAACAGCCGGTTCTCATTCCGAGACCGAGTTTTGCGTGCAGCCCCGCTCTCTACGCGCCTGCTGCGCTTCCACCTCGTCTCGAGCGGGTCGATATTCATCCAGTGGCTCACGCTCTTCCTCGCGCAGCAAGCGACAGGCGATGCGTATCTGCTACGCGGGGCGTTTGTCCTCGGCGTTGCGCTTGGCTTCGGCATAAACTATGCCGGATACTATTTCTACGTCTGGCGTGCGCATACGCACGCCGATTAAACTTCAATCTGCGTGCCGTATACCGTAGCGAGCAAATCGACGCTTTTCCCGCTTGCGGTCAGTAGGGCCGCATTCTTCTTTTCCAAGGCGGTAAATACGGCAACGCCAGGCGCATCCTCGGTCGCCTCCTCATACGCGGCTCGTAGCGCGGCAAAGTCCTTGATGAAGCAGTGGCCCCCTGCCCCGCGCCCTGATTTATGTACCGGCTTGGCATACCGGTTGCAGATATACGGGTCAGCCCTAATCGCCGCTTCAATGGGTGCCCACTCGACCCCGAGCGACTGGGCGAGGTCGTACATCAGATTGAAGAAAACAATCTGCATGTAGCCACTCGCGTTGTGCGTGTACTTCGTGAGCTCGGCTTCTGTGCTACTCATCACCTGCGAGAAAGAAGCGGGCGGGAGGAGCGCCTGTACCTGCTCGGCGGCCGCCTGGTGCGCCTCATCATCCACCGGCAGGCCGATGATATTTGAGAAAGGATGAGCCGCGTCTGCTGCTGCGGTCGCTTCAGAGAGGAACTCGGGAGAGAACAAGATGATGCGGTCTGGGTATGCCTCTTGGAGCTTCATGGTTGTGCCCGGCACGATGGTGGACTTGATAACGGCAGTCTTCCCCACACCCACCAACTCAATTGCTTCGCGTACGATAGAGTCATCGAAGCCAGCAACGGTCGTCGGGGTGGGCACACCAATAAAGACGATACCGCAGTCGGCAATCTTCTCTTTGTTCGCCCGGTATGGCTCCTCGAGCGCGTAGCGCACCACCCGGTGACCACGCGTCTCAAAGTCGTCGGCATAGTTCCGGCCGACGTACCCCTGCCCTATAAAGCCGATAAGCGGCTGCCCCACTGCCCCAGTCATGCGGAGACTCTATCACGCGCCGCCCATTCTGCCTGCCATACCCATAGCAACCGCCGTGGCATAGGCAACGTTACGCGCCGCCTGTAGCCTTGATATCTGCTACGTAGCACGCTACGTAACCGTCGAACGAGGGGTACGGGTCAGCGACTGGCGGGGGCACGGGTAGGCCGCCCTTGAGGAGCTCGACGGTCTTTTGGATGTAGTGCTCGCGCTGAACAACGATGGCGCCAGCTTCTCGTGCGATACCGACGTCGGTGGCGAGGACGGGTACCCCAGCCGCGAGCGCCTCGACAATCGCGAGCCCATACCCCTCGTAGCGAGAGGTCGCAAGCAGCAGCTCGGCTCGCGCAAGATACGGCAGGGGGTCGCGGTGGCCCGGAAAGTCTATACAAGGCTCGAGCCCACGCACCTTCGCTCGCGTGGCAAGCGCTCCCCTTAGGCGACCAGCGCCCAGCATAGTGAGCCGCGCATCCACACCGGCAGCACGGGCAGCGGCGAGCGCTTCAAGTGCGAGCATCGGGTCCTTCTCGCGCTCGAGGCGCCCGACCCAGAGCAGCTGCCCCTTCTTGGGCGTGTGGGTTACTGCACGAAAGCGGGCAAGGTCGGTGTAGATAGGCAAGACACTCACGCACTCCGGGCTGATACCGAAGCGCCCTACGATATGTCGCTTGAGTTTGAACGAAACGGCGCGGATGCGCGCTGCGCGCCGGAGCACGAAGGGCATAATGAACAGACGCGCGAGATTAATGTAGGACATCGGATGTCCTACATTTGCGAAGTCAGGCGCGAAAGGGTCGGTATGGAGCTGGATATGCAGTCGTGCTTTCGTCCCCCGCGCGGCCCACCACGCGACGAGACCGTGTTCGAAGGGGTCTTGGGCCGAAATGACCTCTATCCCCTCCGCACGCACTATGGCCCTGGCACGCCAGGCGAGCGCCAGGATACGCAGTGGGCGCGGGGCGTGGGTGGGATAGAGGTGGAGTGTGTCTTCGCACACTTCGCTCACTTCGCGCGCTTCAAGAGCACCAGATGGAGCATGAGAGAGAACGTGGACCTCCCCTATCGCCCTCGCATACGCGCGCAGGCGACAACGCACGGCGCTCTCGACATCGAACGCGCCAGGATCATTGGCAATAAGCAAAACATTCATGCGCTCGGGTGCCGACTCTGCAGCAAGAAGAAGTGATGGTAGTGGTCAAGTGGCGGCGTGAAGTCGGCAATTATAGTGAAATGGGCATGGAGCGCACGGCGGAATGAGCGCAGCGGCATGGTCCACCCGTCTATCTCCCAGTGGTGCTGCCCAGATTTAGCAAACCCCGGGAAGCGCACGGGCAGGAGCAAGGCACCCCACACGACCGAGCGAGCGAACATGCGCCGCATAAAGGGCAGCTTGAACGCGAATGCGATACCACTCCGGCGGTGAGGCACCGAGAGCGCCACGGCCCCTCGAGCCACCCGAGCGAGTTCACCGAGAGCGACGATGCTCTCCGCAAACGGCATATGCTCAAGCACTTCAAAGACGCAGATGAGGCCAAATGATTGGTCGGGGAACGGGAGCGCGCGCACGTCGCCCACGACATCTGGCCGCAGGCGCGCGTCAAGGTCGAGTGTGGTCACGCGGTACTTCGGATTGCGCTTCAGCAAGTCAACAACCACCCCATCGCCGACACCGATGAATAGAATGGTCTGTGGCCCCACCCGACGCACCAGCTCGCATTGATAGTAGTAGGAGATGAAGCGGTCAAGGGAGGCGTAGGTCTCCTTCTGGTAGGCAGTAGGTAGAACCTGGGCAGTCATCGGCATATGCTATCACCGAGCGACTTCTCTGATTGCTCGCGCAAACGCCTCTGCCGTGACCTCTGCAGAGAATCGGGCGGCAGCACGCCGTGCTGCATCGGTACGCCCGCGCCAGAGCGCGCTATCGGCATGCACACTCCGCAGCGCGTTCTCGATGCTCTGCAAATCACCAGGTTTGATGAGGACGCCCTCAACCCCATCATGGATAAGCTCGGGTATACTGCCAATGGCCGGGGCAATGACGGGCACGAGGGCGCCCATCGCTTCAACGACTTGATAGGAGAAGCTCTCAAACGATGAGTTCAGGACGAACGCATCCGAGACTCCGAGCCAACCAGCCACCTCCGCTCGCGACAGATTCCCGGTGAAGATGACTCTATCCGTAATCCCGTATGCTCGTACCTGATCCATGAGCTCGTTACGCAGCGGGCCATCGCCGACAATGACGAGTGTCCAGCCGGACATGCGCGCTACGAGTTCTATGAGCTCACCAAACCCCTTCCACGGCACGAGCCGCCCAACGGAGACGAAAAAAGGTCGTGGAGGGACGCGGGGTGGCCGCACCGGGACAATAGCGAGATCAACGCCATTATAGATGACACGGGTACTCTGTCTCCGCGTGACCCATCCGTCAACGATACGCTTGAAATACTCGCTCGGTACTACGACGAGATTGGCGTGGCGGACCACCGCTCGGGCTATGCGCCGCAAGAGTTCGATGCGCCAGCCGTATCGCTTGTCTTGGAACACCTCGATAGAGTCGGTGACGCCGTAGCGGGCACGTGCCTGCTCCCAGGCGTGGTCTCCGGGTACGCGCACCAAGAGTGGCACGCGAGCGAGCGTTGCAGCAAGCAAGGCGGGGAGGCCCACGCTCACCGTGTCTTGGGCGAAGAGCACATTCGCACGCCGGACTGCCCTCCAGAGATTGAGTGCGTACAGGACATGCCGTATGCCCTTGGGCCAGCGCCGGAGGGGGGCGAAGGGGATGGTTTCGACCTCGATGCCGCGAGCAGGTAGTGCGCGCTCGAGAAAGAGCGTATGGGTAGCGGGGCCCCCGATCTCGGGCGGGTACAAGGGCGTGGCGATGACGAGCTTCATAGGATTATGAATCCTTTCGTCCTTTCCTGGTGTGCTTCTTGAGCCATAAAGCAATCGCGGTGTGGTCCAGTTTGTCAGTTGCCACCGAGAGCACGAAGGTCTCAACCGATGGATTGGTAGCCGTGAGCTCATATCCATTGAGGAAAAGGAATCGGGCACAGACGGTTATACCAGTGCGTTTGTTTCCGTCAATAAACACATGGTAATTAACGATGGGCTCCAGATAGACTGCAGCTTTCGTGAATATATCCGGGTACAAGTCGACGCCGCCAAAGGTCGTCCGTGGCTTACCAGCAATCGCGGCAAGAAGCCCAACCTCGCGGACACCGTGTGAACCGCCTGTCGCATCAATAACCTCCGAGTGCAGGACGAGAATCGTCTCTGCCGAGATATACCGAATCATTGCCGCGCGAGTGCCTCAAGCGCGCCATGATAGCGCTTGATGAAGCGGTCGGTCCAGTCGAGTAGTTCTGCGTTTGCGATGCGCGCGGGGTGCGAGACAACAAAGCGCCGCTTCTGCTCGTCTACCTCAAGCGCAAGCGGGGTTCCCGCCTTGATACCGAGCGATTTCAAAGATTTCTTCGGTATCACGACTGCTATCGAGGAACCTATCTTGATTGCTTTTTGCAGTGTCGCCATAGTGGTTATTGTTACGATTATAACGTCATTATAATCTAGCGTTTCTGTGCGTCAAGCAGGCGGTCGAAGAGCGTACGCATCTTCTCCGCGATGAGATTCCAGTCGTACTTCTCACGGACGAGCGTCCTCGCGTTCGCGGTGACGCGCGCGACCTCTGCGGGGTGCGCGAGGATGTCCTCGACTGTCCGCGCTATCTGCTCGGGCGCATCAGGGTCTACCGCCCAACCGGTAGGCTCCCTGCCAGGATTGCGCTTCTCGTCAAACAAGAAATCCGCAATACCGCCCTCTTGGGTAGCGATAACCGGGATACTAGCCGCCATCGCCTCGATGAAGGAGTTACCCATCCCTTCCGAGCGCGATGGGCGGATGAAGATGTCGCAGGCCGCAAGCGCTAAAGGCAGGTCCTCGTGGAGCGCCTGTCCCATGAAGCGGACGCGATCCTCCACACCAAGTTCTCGCGCGAGTGCCTTAAGCGCCACTTCATCGGGCCCAACTCCATACACGATGAATCGTACCGAGGGCGGCAGTTCGGCGAGCGCGCGGATAACGTCGTCAACGGCGTTCTTGCGCACTAAACGGGAGGTAGTCACGAGCAACGTATCGCCGTCACGCGCCCCGAGCGATTGCCGAGTGATAGCCACGGCAGCCGAGGGGTACTCGCGCGAGAAGTGCGCAATATCAACCCCGTTCGGGATGACCTCGATGGGCCCGCGCGCGCCGCGCCGCCTGGCCCAGTCGGCAAGAAAGGTCGAGATGGCCTGTATGGCGTCGGCGTGGGTGAAGGCACGAGAAAAGAGCGGCCAGACCGGCCGCATCATGCGCTCAATGTACGGGAGCGGGTCACCCTCTTGGAGGGTGAGGAGCATCGGTATGCGTGGATAGAACAGCTTGAAGAGTGCCGCGGGCACTCCGGCCGAGTGCGCCATCATCGCCCACGTCGCATCAACATGGTGGTGCTGGTGCAAGCGCGCCACGACAAGCGGCGCACGGAATTGGTAGAGAAACTTCGAGAACCTTGAGGACCCGCCCCCAATCCGGTGTACCACAACCTGGCCCACCCGCTCCTCCGTGAGGTGGTGACGGTCAAAACGGTGTGCCACCATATGAAACTCGATGTCTTCTGGCGAGATACGGTCCGTAATCTCCTTAACTGCAATGTCAGCCCCGCCCACGTTGGGGTAGTAGTTAAGCGAGAATATGAGGATACGTTTCACAAAATCATAAACGCCGCGCCAGCGAAGGCGAGGACGACGAGCAGGCCGACCACCCAGCAAGAGTGCCAGAGACTAGACGCGGCAGGCTCTGCGGCCCCCACCGCGGCGGGTTTTACCGCCGCAGTGGGGGCCTGCACTGCTTGGTCTTGATGCGTCGGGAGGGTAGTGGTGCTGCTAACGGCAGATTCGACCGCCTGCACTCCTTGAGAACGCGCAGGAGGGGCGGCAGGTTGCACAGCGGCCATAGTACCGACCGTAATCAATGCTTCGAGCTTCGCAAAGGTCGCGGGGCCAATGCCACTCACCTCTTGGATATCTGTAGCGACTTTAAACGGCCCATGCGCGCCACGGTACGCGACGATGGCTGCAGCCTTGGTCGGCCCAATACCCGGGAGTGTCTCGAGGAGCTCGATGCTTGCGGTGTTGATATTGACGAGTGCGGCGTAAGCAACCGGGGCGGCACACACAAAGACTGCCAACGCCGCGAGCGGGATGGAGACGCGAGCCAAGAGCCGCATGACGCTATGCCTCCCCGTTCAACACGCTCCGGAGCGCATCTTCAGAGACTTCGAAAGGCCGCTTATCTATCCGCGGTGGCGGCTCTGTAGCGAGGACGCTCGCGAGCGCACCCTTGAGCGACTGCTTATCGTTCGTGGCTTTCTCAACGGTTTCGGACTCCCTCTTCGCGGTCATCAAGCGCAAAATGCTCCGCAAATCTTCGGCACTCTTCCTGTGCCCCGCGGAGCCCTGTGCGGAGTTGGGGCCCGCTGCTGGCGGGGCTTCACATCGCTCTCGCCGCTCACGTTCAGGAGCCGAGGTACGACCACGGGATTCGGGTCGGGACACCGGAGCGGTGGGGCGTGGGGGCTGGCTTGCCGCGACTGGCTCCGCAGTGTGGGGAGCTGCGGGTGGATGAGCCGCTCTCGCGGGACTCGATAGGGTGGGACGGCCACTGCGATCGGGTTGGAAGGGTCCGCGCCGCGGCGGGCGGGCAGATGCTTCGGCGTGCTCTTGCGCGAGCTCCTCGCGCGAGGCGGCGAGCTCGTCATAGATAGCCGCCTCAACTGGCGCGCGGTCGTTGCCATAGGTCGTCCGCGAGGCTTCGATGACCTGTGCGCGGGAGGAATGCGGTGGCGCCTCGATAGGTGGAATGGTCACGGCCGAGAAGGGTCGAGAGCCGAGGCCATCAATCATAAGCGTGAGATAAATCTGGCGAGCGCCGAGATTTACCAAATCCTCTTTCGTAAACTCGGGGAAGAAGACCGTCTCGAGTACCTCGGCGTCAAACGGCCCCACGCGGAAGGTGACGGTCGTGCCTACGTTGCCGAAGACGGCCGCCCGCACCTCCTCCTCCATCTGCTCAATGTATTGATGCGCGATGATGAGGTTCAAATTATATTTGCGGGCCTCCGAGAGAATCTCGGCGAAGGTCTCGTTGGCGAAGTTCTGGAATTCGTCTACATAGAAGTAGAACTTCGGTACCCGCGCGAGCTCGGCCTCGGGCAGGTCGGCTCGACTCATGGCACCGAGGAAGATGCGCGTCACGAGCATCGAGCCCAGGAGCTTCATGTTCGTGTCGCCCACAAGCCCTTTGGAGAGATTGATGAGGAGAATCTTCTTCTCGTCCATCATCTCTCGAATATCGAAGGAGGAGGTCGGCTGGCCGATGATGTTGCGGATAAGCGGGTTGCTCGTGAACTGCCCAATCTTGTTCTGGATGGCGGGCGTCGCCTCTTGTGTGTAGCGGTCGGTGTAGGTGGCGAACTCGTTCACCCAGAAGTCTTTGACAAGCGGGTCCTTGACGTTATCCACCACCTTCTTGCGGTAGCCCTTGTCGGTGTACATGCGGTTGACCCCAAGTAGCGTCGCGTCTGGGTACTCAAGCAGAGCGAGCAGGGTGTTGGTGAGGATGTACTCCATGCGCGCGCTCCAGGCGTCGGGCCAAATCTTTTTGACGGTGGCCATCAGCCCCGAGACCACAAGGTGGCGCTTGTCGTAACCGACATCCTCCATCACGTTGAAGGCGATGGGGCGCTCAAGGTCGAAGGGAGCGAAGTAGACGATGTCCTTGACCCTCTCTTCGGGGATATAGTCGAGGAGCTTGTCTACCGCTGAGCCGTGCGGGTCAATGAAGGCGAAGCCCTCCCCATTCCTGATGTCTTGAATCGCCATGTTCTCGAGCAAGGTCGATTTGCCCATGCCGGTCTTGCCGATGACATACATGTGCCGACCTCGGTCCTTGGCCTTGATGCCGAAGGGGACGCGCTTGCCACGACTGTCGGTGGCAGCGAAGTAGGTAATCCGCTCGGGGTTGTCCATGGGGGCAGTATAGCAAAACGGCCCCGCGCCTGCGGGAGGGTGCCCGCGTGGCGGTCAG
>DATEBU010000034.1:0-2866 GCA_036516675.1 Minisyncoccota bacterium | reverse complement strand
CGCACAAGGAATTACCACCCACATCGCAAGCGGCAAACGACAGAATACGATTGTGGATTTGGTCGGGGGTAAATCTGTTGGGACAACAGTTTATTCCAAGTCGAAAGTTGTCAGCGACAAAACGGCGTTTAGCGTATTCTGCGGGTCTTTCAAAAGGGGGTGTGGGGGAATTCCGCCCGCCGAGCCCAGAGAGTTCCGTTCGGATATTTTCAAACAGACACCGCCTCAACGAATACACCGGCGCTGTGGTGCCGGTGTATTCGTTGCACAAAATGTGCCTTACGTCGCCATCGGGCCTTCCGAGCTGCAGGCGCGGCAGTCCTTCTTGTGCGTCGCAACAAGAATCAGGGCGCCGATACCCACCAACAAGTAGACGAGCCACTCGACCATCGGCCAGGAACCGAGGGTCATGTGGACGACATTTAAGTCGCTCTGGACAAGACTCCCGAGTCCAACGAGACCCCAGTTGAGGGCGCCGACAATAACGAGAACGAACGCGAGCATGTGTAATCCTTTCATGCGAGTAGATTAGTGCGGGGTGCCCCGCTACCCCACAGTATGACGCATGCACACCGTGGTTGAGGGTGCAGGGTGCATAACCCCGGGTCTGCTATCATGCATGTATGGCCCGGCCGCCGCTATTTGAGTGGGAGGGGAGAGAGTACGATCACGAGCCCAAGAGCGCGGAGTGGTATATCGCGCTTGGTATCGTGACAGCCGCCGGCGTAGTCGCGACTCTGCTCTTCGCTGACTATCTGCTCGCGGTCGTGATTCTCGTTGCGGCAGCCGCGCTCGCCCTCCACGCTGCAAAGGTGCCCCCCATCCACCGCTTCCAGCTCGTCGAGGGTGGGCTTGTTATCGGAGAGGAGTTCCACCCCTATGAGCGGATGGAGTCATTCTCTATCCTCGAGGACCCGGAGGACGAGCTCCCGCCGCTCCTCTCTATCAAGACCAAGAGCTGGCTCTCGCCCCATCTCGTCATCCCGATCGAGCATGTTGATGGTGAGGCTATCTATCTCCACTTCCTTGAGCGCGTCCCGGAGGACGCCCACCACCACACCCTTCCCGACCTGGTCGCCGCCTGGCTTGGGTTCTAGAAATCGCGTCCCCGTGCTATCGTGCGTCTGTTCGATGCACACACGCTCCCGTAGTTAAACGGATATAACAGCGGCTTGCGGAGCCGCCATTGTAGGTTCGATTCCTGCCGGGAGCACAAAAGACACGAGGCCTGCACTGCTGCAGGTCTTCGTGCTTTTGTGCTAGGCGGAGCCATGTGCGAGGCTCGGCGAGCACGGCGAGCCGGGGTCGAGAGCACTTAGTGTTTTGCGAATACTTGGAGCAAAAGGCTTAGTGACTCGTGACCACAATAGACAAAAGGAAAGCAGCGCCCGGAGGCACCGCTCAAGCCTGACTCGTCAGTCTCGCCTAGTGCGCCGCGGCTGAGTGCATGTTGCCCGCAACAGATGCAGGGCCGCGATGATGGCGAGAGCCAACGCGACTATCCATCCGCGTAGGCCCAGCTGCAAGTATCGTCATCATGGCCAAGAAAGTGCTATAAACACCCAGTGCGAGCTCCTGTCGTTCAACGGATAGGATGGCCCCCTCCGAAGGGGTCGATGCAGGTTCGATCCCTGCCGGGAGCACAACAGACACGAAACCTGCCCTGCTCCGGAGCAGTTCGCGAGCTGACTGTGGAGAGCGGGTGCGGGACGGTTAGGCCGCTACGCGGACGAGCCGCGCAAGCCCTGCCTTCTTGCGGGCGGCGGTGTTGGCCGAGAGCACGCCGCGCTTGGCGGCCTTATCTACCGCCTGGTAGGCGGCCGGGAGGAGCTTGGCCGCTCCGACAGCGTCACGAGCGGCCGTGGCGCGAGCCACGGCCTTAACTGCATCGTGGAGAGTATTTTTGCGACGGATGTTGAAAATACGCTTCTTCCCCGAGGAGCGTATCGCCTTCTTTGCCGAACTCGTAATAGCCATGTCGCCGCATCGTACACTAGGCGGTATCATGTGTCCATGATTCGCCAGATACGCGGGGAGGTGCTCGAGGTCGGGGTCGCGAGCGCAACTATCGAGGTGGCGGGCTTCGGGGTGGAGGTACGCATGGCTGACACGGCGAGTCTCGCCATAGGGACAGAGGCGACGCTCGCCACCCACCTGGCGGTGAAGCAGGACGGCATGGAGCTCTACGGCTTCCTAGATGCGCTGGACCGTGACTTCTTCGAGAAGCTCCTTGGAGTCTCGGGCGTCGGGCCCAAGACCGCTCTCTCTGTACTACGACGAGCGCCTCGGGAGGCGCTCGCAAGCGCAATCGCAGGTCGTGATCTACCCTACCTCACTAAGGTGGTCGGGCTCGGCAAAAAGATGGCCGAGAAGATGCTGGTTGAACTCTCTGAGAAGATGATTGCGGGGGTACATGGCGGGCAGGACGGCGAGGTGTTTGACACCCTGGTTGCCCTCGGCTATACCGAGCGAGAAGCGCGTACGGCGCTACAAAGCATCCCCGAGGGCACGGCCGACAAAGACGCCCGGCTGCGCGCCGCGCTCGGCGCTCGCACATGATGCGACTAAATGCACGGCGCACACTGCTCCGCCCCTATCACTTCGCCTGGGCCGTGGGAAGCGCGTGGTGGTACGGTTACCCCGCGAAGAAACTGGTGGTCATCGGTGTCACCGGCACCAAAGGCAAGTCCACGGTCGCCGAGATGCTCCATGCTATTCTCACGGCGAGCGGCAAAAAGACGGCGCTCGCAAGCACCATCCGCTTCGCCATGGGTGAAGACTCGCGGCCCAACCTCTTCAAGATGACTCTGCCTGGCCGTGGCTTCATCCAGGCCTTCCTGCATCAGGCCCTCCTGCAGGGCGCGAC
>DATEBU010000033.1:0-6574 GCA_036516675.1 Minisyncoccota bacterium | reverse complement strand
TCCCCCACGAGTACGTTGGTGCCCGCGCGAAGCACCCGAAGCGGCAGGCCTCTCTCGTGCGCGAATGTTCGCGCCTCACGCAGTTCCTCTGGGCCCTCGGTTTCTATGAGATAGCGTACGGGCCCGCCTACGCCGAGGCTTGTGAAGGGCGCGAGCGTGATGTGCTCGCGAATGGTCATTGCT
Organism: Minisyncoccota bacterium; assembly: GCA_036516675.1. Lineage (GTDB taxonomy): Bacteria > Patescibacteriota > Minisyncoccia > Phycocordibacterales > Phycocordibacteraceae > C7867-001. The sequence continues at coordinate 6,391 of DATEBU010000033.1, read as the reverse complement.
CTGCCTGTATCTGCTCTATGGCAGCCTGGGCTGCGGCTACGGCCTCGGGGAAACGTGCGACCGCCTGTCGGATAGTTGCAATAGCACTAGCCCTATCGCCAGCTGCGTAGTAGACCCCCGCAAGCGCGAAGATGGTCTGCACGTCGGCAGAGGGAGCACTCGCACGAAGCGTAGAGTATTGAATCAGTCGCGACCAATCGCTTGCGCGATAGTACGCGACAGCGAGAATCTGGTTATCAACGGTAGTCGTCCCGTAGGCCGCCTTAAGAAGCGCGTCTCCTCTTGTGGGGTTGCCCGCGGCATAGGCGCCAGCGGCGGCATAGGAGGCGAGGTCCGCATTTTCTGGCGCGAGCGCCAGCGCCTTATCAAACGCCTCCGCAGCTGCCGAAGTGTCGCCGAGGTCCCACAGGAACGCCCCAACGGTAATCCACAGGTCTTGCTTAGTCGGCGTAAGTTCTACGGCCCTCTGTGCTGCGGCAAGCGCATTCTTGGCATCCCCACCCGCACGATAGGCATATGCGAGCTGGAGATACTCGCGTGTATCGAGCGGATACGAGGCGACCTGTTGCTTCATCTCTTCGACGGCAAGCGTGACTACTCGCTGCTTCACCTCGTCTGCCACGTCCGACTGCCCCACCACCGAGGTGGCGAATTTCACCAGCTGCTCGCGAATCTCCTGGGCCGCAAAGGCGGGATGCGCTGCTAAGCGCTCGAAGGCGGCGAGGTTCGCCGCGGGGCCCTCCTGGGCGGGCGAGATGGCCGTAATGAGCTCGGTTACCACCCGCAGACCAGGAACATTCACCAGCCAGATGACCGCCACGGCTACAACGGTTGCTATTGGCAGCGCGTACGTTATCCCGGCAGCGGCCTCCGGGACCGGCGCCCTCTCGAGCGCCTTAATCGGTCGCGCTACCTGCGAGTCAATGAGCGCCAGGATAGCGAAGAAGTAAATATAGGAAAAGAGGTTGTCAAAGACGAAGAAATCATGGACGGCGTAGCCGGCGAGCGCCGCCGTGAGCGCAATACGCTCCGGGCGCGAGAGTTCAGAGCGAGTCCACAGCAGCCAGAACGCTGAACCAAAGAGCGCGAGGAAGAGGAGGAAGCCGGGAGCCCCGCCAGCCACCAACCAGTCAATGAAGGCATTATGCGCCCGATCGAACCACGGCTCCTGGCCATAAAGCGCCGGATTATAGAAACGATTAAAGACGTAGTTGAAGCCCTCCTGCCCCCAGCCGGTCACCGGTCGCACCAGGAACCCCTCCCACGCCATGTCCCAGATACGGAAGCGTGTGGAGCCCTCGGCAAGCGAGATACCCGCAACACGGTCGAGTATATAGGTCTCTTGGACAAAGGCGGAGTTGCGCGCGAGGTAGAAGGAGCCCGCGAGCACGATAAGTAGGACGAGGGCACCTGCTGCCCACTCGCGGGCGCGTCTGCCCGCCGTGAGGGCCGTGAGGGCGGCCGCGAGGGCGAGAGCGCCAACTAAGCCAAGAACCGCACCGCGGGTGCCGGTGAAGAAGATGAGTACACCCTCAACCACGGCGAACGTTATGAGGGACCATTTGAGCCACGCTGACCGTTCAGTGAGCGCGAGCCAGAGCGCAATGAAGACATTGAAGAGGAGATAGATTGCCAGATAAGCGGAATTGCCAAGCGACGCGTCAATACGGGTGGAGCCCTGGTGGATGGGAAAATCCTTAGGGTCAATGAGCTGAAAAAATGCGTAAAGCGACACGAAGACCCCAACGCCGAGCGACGTGAGGAACCAGGCACGCCACTTCTTCTCCACGCGCAGTACGGCAGAGGCTGCCACAAAGAACCCGCCGAGGTGGGCGAGCAACACCCAGCCCTCCATGCGTTCGAAATTGCTCCAGAACGCCTTCTGCGCATTCACCGCGAAAGCATCGGCCACAAACATCCAGAGGATAAAGGCCAGAACGACCGCGCCCACGAGCGAGTAGCGCGGCCGATACTGCCGGTCAAGGATGGCGAGCACGGCCCAGGCCACGACCGCAATCTCGACCAAAATACGGAAGTAGAATGCCTTCGGCGTAATGAAGGGGAAGAAGAAATTGAACGGCCATACCCATGAGCCCGCAACAATCAGGGGCGCGAGCGGTACGAGAAAGAGCGCCCCGAGCGCCACCCATCGCGCGACTTGCTGCGCGCCGCTCTCGGTCTGTTGAACTACCTTCCCCTTCTGCTTCTGCATAGTGCGGGCACTATACCACAATATTTTTCACTCTCCATTCAGTCAGCCCAGCAGCTTGCGGAGCGCGAGGTAGCTCTTCTTACCCGCGTAGAAGAACGGGCTCCTAGGCTCCACCATGCTCCGGAAGGTCTGTATGGTGCGTGCCTCAAGCCGATGCCGCAGGAATTCGAGTGGCGCACGCGCCCGGTAACTCGCGAAGTACTGCCCGAGCTCAGCAGGCGTGCGCACGCCGCCGTTATCGGCGTACTTGGGCACCACCGGGCTAAAATGCGGATAGAGGTATGAGGCCCCCCACGCGCCGTGGAGCGTCGTGCGCATGAAATTGCCAATCAAGAGGTCGTCGAAGACCTGATGCTCCACCGCCTGCATAAGCGAATAGCGGGGCACGGCAAACGTGACGGAACGATTCGTCTTCGCACCTCCCTGCTCGGCAATATCGATAGCGTAGTCGCGGCCACCCACCGAGAAGATGACGGTGTCGAGCTTGTTCTCGAGCATTGTGAGGCGAGAGAAGTAGTCCTTGAGCATCTGCTTATCGCGGGCGTCGAGCACGTCGCTCCAGTCGTCGCCGAACTCTTCGGGTGCCCGCACTACCCCGTTCAAAGGTGCGGGTGCAAGCTCCCGCCATGTGTTGCTGACACAATCGTATCGAATGAAAGCAGGCAGGAGTGTGACACGTGTCGAGTCGAAGCCCTCTCTAAAGGCCTCCTCGGGGGTCGTGTGGTCGTTGGCCCACACGCTGTCGGCGCGCTGATACCGGTGGAAGCAGCTGAAGGGGATAACGTGCGTCACGCCGTAGAACTCGGCGAAGCCCTGCATGATGGGGCCGATCGCGCGCCTCGCCGCGGCCGCGGGTGGGATACGGCTGCCATCCTCAGCTACGTAGTTGATCATTTCCGCGTCCCCGTAGCTGAAGAGCCGGAGCAAGAAGGACGTCTGGTACTCCTTGATAATCCGCTTCACGAACCGCTCCGCGCCAAGCGCACTGCCGTCGTTCAGGTTGACCAGTAGGCGGCCATTGATATCAATGAGAAGAAGGGAGTCCTGATTGTAGTCGGCAATAGACATCACCTTGATGGCGGGCGAGAGCTCCACCCACGCACGGTCGGGGAGCACGCGTACCGCCACGCCCCCTTCTGTAAGGTCATCCTTGATGCGGCTCCCCACATGGTCGGCCAAGAGGACGGTCTTGTCGGCCAAGCGCACGAGCGAGTCGTGATTGAGGTGGTCGGGGTGCCCGTGAGAGAACCAGATGTACGGGCAGGCGAGAATAGCCGCTTCCTGCTCCTGCGGTATCTCATGAGAGAGCCCCCAACTGCCGAAGTACGCGCTCCCGGCTATCCAGGGGTCAGTGGCGAGCACGGGCTCCCCGTCGTAGGCAATGATGGTCGCATTGCCTATGGTATCGAAGCCAATCATGAGGCGACGCTCTCGCTATTAGGTCTTCTCTTCCCAGTTATATATCCAGCCGCCGGAGCCGTCCGGAGAAGCGAAGCGGCCGCGGTAGTAATCGCGATTGAGGAGCTCGACATCGGTCATCTCACGCGTCGGGGTGCCGAGCATGACCTCCCAGTCCGGGCGCTTCTCGTCCAGATGCATCTTCTGCGCATCCTTAGAGAGCGCGCGGAAGGCGACGAGCTCCTTCAAGAGTTCGGGCGTCATCGAAACGGGGCCGTCCTTCGTCTCCCCTGCCCCAAGGATGGTGAAGTGTCGCTCCACGTAGTCGGCTCCCAGGTAGATAGCGGCTTTGGCAGCGATGATGTCGTTATCTTCAATCTTCGTGTGGTCGGACCAGCCCACCTTCGGCGTGAACTGTCGCAGCCACTCCATGCGCGAGAAGTTGCACATGGGAAGCGTGTTCGGGTAGCTCGTAACGCAATGGAGAAAGGCGAAGTCCTTGTCGAGCTCCTGCATCAGGGCGGTGGTCTTCTCAATCTCCTCATCATAGGTAGCTCCCGTGGAGATGATGAAGTGATTGAAGTACTTGGCGAGCTCGCGAAGCAAGGGCCAGGAGGCGCAGTCATAGCTTGGCACCTTCACCCACTTGCCCGGCCACGCGAGCGCGCCTACCGCAGGGATACGGTGCCGGGCGAAGACGGCGGTCAGCGGGAGTACATCGTATTTGTTGCATGTATCAATAAAAAACTGGTGGTCATCAAGCGTGAGGTCGAGCTTGGCCAAACGCTCAAGCTCTGGCGCATACGGGCGCTTAATGGCCGTCTGTTTGCCGGAGGCGTCCGTCTCCCCTTCCTCGAAACGCTCGCGGCGGGTGAGGTCCGCAGACCAGATGGACTGCATCTTGACGAGGTCGGCGCCACTCTCCGCGGCAGCCTGAATCATCTGCTCGAGCGTCTCTCGTGAGCCGTTATGGTTCTGGCACACCTCCGCAATGATTTTCGTCATAGTACGGCTAGTCTAGCCCAAAAATCGGTCTACGAACAGTTTTGCGCAAACGTCGTTGCCGTTCAGAGTCCCCCACCGCTCCTTGATGTCCGCGCAGACGGCGGCCGAGGCAGAGCGCACCGCCTCGCTTCTGGCCAAGATCTCGGCAAGGGGCTGGCCCGTGTAGATGGTGCCAATGCCGAGCCCCCTGACTGCCTGGTTGTTGAAGTAAATCTCCGGGTCGTCGGTGGGGTCAAAAGCGGGCACGACGAGCGGGGTGCGAGAGAACATCGAGAGCCAGATAGAGCCCCAGCCGGCGCGCGCGAACTGTAGCTTGATGGCCGGGTTCGGTATCACGTGCGGCAGAGCCTTCTCCGCGCCCACCACCGCCTTGGTGTCGTTAGAGTAGAGCTTGAGCCCCAGCTCGAGCGCCTCCTGGTAGAGACGCTCGAGGCCCTCGATACCCGTGATAGTGACGTAGAGCCCTTCTTCCATCCTTTCATCGCTCTCTTTGGGCAAGTCGGTGATGGGCGGCACGAGCACTTCACCAGCGTAGCGCGGCTGGTATCCTTTCGCCCAAGAAAAAGTCGCGGGATAGGCCATGCAATTAAGCCCCTGTTTTCCTTCTATCGAGTCAGCGAGCGTGACACCTCTCTTCAAGAGCGCCGTGGCGACGTCGATGACGTCTCGGCCGACCGTCTGCGCCTTCTCAAGAATCTCGGCGATGTAGCCGAAGGTCGTCGAGTAGCTTGGCGCGACGTCGTAGCGGATACGTGGCGAGCGGTTAATCTCAAGCACGATGTCCGTGCCATTGGCCATCACCTTCTCGCCACCAAGCGTCTCAACCTCGAAGGTGCCCGAGAGGTGCTCGTGTGCCTCGCCTCCTACGCGCGCAGCCGAGGCCACCCACGCGGCAAGCGTCTCCTCATACTTCATCTGCCCGGTGTAGAAGACTTGCTTCAAGATGCGGCCGAGCTCTGCGTCGAGCAGTACCTCGCCCGGGTGCCCCTTCGCATGCTCGCCGAACTCCTCGAGCATGATGCTCTTCTGCTTGTCGCCATATACCCACGGCACGATAACCGGCAGCCGCTCCTCCCCACGCCGCTCGAGCTCGTTATTAAACGCAATCGCCAGCTCGGTCGTGCGCAGATACGGCCCGGTCCCATACGCGAAGTTCGTGACGAGGTATTTCCCCATTGACTTTTTAGTTTGGTTCATATAAGATGTATGCATCACCACGAAAAGTCCCTCGTAGGGTTCCGTCCCTACGGGGTCCTTTTCTTTTTATATTCGAGTATGTTCTTGAGGTCATTCATAAAATCTAGCTTTTTCCTGCCAAAACGTTTAAGCAATGCGGAATATTTGAAATAATTCGGGATAAGCACACGCTCTAGCTTCTCGTTTTCAAGAAAATACTTAACTAAACAATAGAAGTCCCCGTCGCCAGTAACAATCACTGCTCTTTCAAAGTTCCTGTACTCAATCATCGCCTGGAGCACCAGTTCGGCATCGCAGTTGCCTTTTGTCGTCCCGTCCGTGTAGGAGAGAGTCGGCTTAAAAATACACAGGAAGCCTGCATCCTGCAAAGACACGTACAAATCATTGTTCCCCTCAATGTATCCAATAAAGAGGAACGCTTTCTCCACGGCATATTTTTCCCGCAGATACACGCGGAACCGTTTGAAATCGAGCTTCCATCCGAGTGCACGAATCGCCAAATTGACATTCTGGCTGTCGACAAACGCATAGTTGTTGCCCAGTTTTCTCATGTATTCATGATACCACCACGCGCCCCGC
>DATEBU010000032.1:0-4026 GCA_036516675.1 Minisyncoccota bacterium | reverse complement strand
ACAGGCATCATAGCGCGTGTGGTGGTAGGATGCGAGAGATGCAAGACGGCTTGAATTTCATCATCGAAGGCGGTACGCCACTCACAGGCTCGGTCGAGACCAGCCGCTCGAAGAACGGCGCCGTCGCGCTCCTTGCCGCCTCTCTTCTCAACTCGGGCACCACCACTTTGAGGCGCGTGCCGAAGATTGAAGAGGTAAATCGTCTTGTTGAAGTGCTCTGCTCTATCGGTGTCTCAGTGGAGTGGCTTGCCCCGAGCGGAGTCGAGGGGGAGGGTTCGACCTTACGAATCACCCCGCCCGCAGACATCACACTCGACACTATTGATAAGGCTGCCGCGACCAAGACGCGCAGCATCCTCATGTTCATCGGCCCCTTACTCCATCGCTTCACTACCTTCGAGCTGCCGCAGTCAGGCGGCTGCACCTTGGGGCTACGGAGTGTGCGCCCCCACCTCTTCGCGCTTGAGAAGTTCGGCGTGGCCATTGATGCACTCAATGACCGCTTCGCCGTCTCTCACGACGGGCTCCACGGGGCCGAGGTGGTGCTCTACGAGTCGAGCGATACGGCGACTATCAATGCCCTCTTAGCCGCTGCGCGCATCCCCGGCGAGAGCGTTATCAAGTACGCCTCGGCCAACTATCAGGTGCAGGAGGTCTGCGGTTTCCTCCGCGCGCTCGGCGTGGTCGTGAGTGGCGTCGGCACCACGACCCTTACGATTGTCGGCGCCGAGGACATCAGCGAAGACATTTCGTATACCGTGGCCGAGGACCCCACCGACGCCATGTTCTTCATCGCCGCCGCAGCCGTGACCAAGTCTGCCATCACCGTGCGCGCAGCGCCTATCGAATTCCTCGAGGTGGAGCTCTTCCTGCTTGAGAAGATGGGGCTCTCGTTTACGAGCGACAACCCGCGTGTCAGCGAGAACGGTATCACCAAGCTCGTGGATCTCCACTTCGAGCCCTCCGAGCTCACCGCGTTTCCTGAAAAAGTGCATCCGCGTCCATACCCAGGAGGCGTGAATATCGACAACCTCCCCTTCTTCGCCGCCATCGCGCTCGTTGCGAACGGGACCACGCTGATCCACGACTGGGTCTATGAGAAGCGCGCCATCTACTACACCGAGCTCGATAGGCTCGGCGCCTCTACTCAGCTCATGGACCCACATCGCATCGCCATTGAAGGCCCAACAAAGCTTAAGGCCGGCGAGGTCATCTGCCCCCCAGCCTTGCGCCCTGCCACCATCATCCTCGTCGCCATGCTCGCGGCCCCCGGCCGCTCCACGCTTCGCAGTGTGTACTCTATCAACCGCGGCTACGAGGACCTCGTCGCCCGTCTCTCTGCGCTTGGCGCTTCCATCACCTCGAGCGGCGAATAACCTATACTGGGGCTATGAAGCCTATCGACGAGATTGCGGCCGAGTTTAAGAAGGAGTTGGAGAAGAAGCGTGCAGGGGCGCCAACAGGCAGGAAGCGCCAGACCGAGCGGGGGGAGCTGATGCGCTTCTTCACCCGCCACCTCAATGTCTCGCGGGTACCCGAGGGCTACACAGCAATCACGATGGCGCGCATGGGCGCCATTCTCGAGGGCATCCCGACGGCCGACCTCTATTACCTCCAGAGCGTGTGCACGAAGGCCAAGAACTTTTCTAAGAAATTTTGGTGGGAAATCGATCCGAAAAAACACTTGCCTGAAAATAAAGCGTCTTTCTGATACACTCGGGCACATGCGAGAAATCGTGCAAGACGGCGCCCCAGTGCTGCGAGAAGTGGCGAAGCCGGTACCCGAGAAGCTCTTCGGCTCCACCGAGCTTACGGAGTTCGTCGCTGACATGGCCGCTGTACTTGACCAAGAACCCGACGGGGTGGCGCTCGCCGCGCCACAGGTGGGTGTCTCGTGGCGTCTCTTCATCGTGCGGATGGACCGCGTCGAGACCCCGCCGCTCCATGACGGTGCAGCCGAGGGCGAGGCAGTGCCCGCGCGACCAGCCGCGGTCGAGGTCTACGTCAACCCCGAGATTATCAAGACCTCAAGGAAGCGCGCTAAGGCAGACGAGGGCTGCCTTTCGGTGCGCAACATCTACGGCGGCACCAATCGGCACGAGCGGGTGACTATCGCGGCCAGGCGGCCTGACGGGAGCCACCTCACGCGCGGGGGTGGGGGCCTCTTGGCCCAGATATTCGAGCATGAGATTGACCACTTGAACGGTATCCTCTTCACTGATTCTGCCGAGGACCTGGTCGAGATTAAGCCGCTCCATCATGAGCCGATCGGTTAAGTTCGCCTATTTCGGTACGCCGGGCGTCGCGGCCTCGACGCTCGAGTCACTCATTGCCGCCGAACTTATCCCGACGGTAGTAGTGACCTCCCCCGATGCACCACGCGGCCGCGGGCTCGTGCTCACGCCAAGTGAGACCAAGGCGGTCGCAGTCGCACATGGCATCCCTATCCTCACACCCAAGCGGCTCGATGAGGCCACCCTCGCTACCATCCGTGAGTATGACTCCGAACTCGCGGTGGTGGTCGCCTATGGAAAAATATTCCCGCAGACATTGATTGATTCCTTCCCCAAAGGGGCAGTCAACGTGCACTATTCCCTACTCCCTAAGTATCGCGGGGCGACTCCGATGGAGGCAGCCCTCCTTGCCGGAGACACCGAGACCGGGGTCACGGTGCAACGGATGGCGCTCGAGCTCGACGCGGGCGATATTCTCGCACAAGAGGCAACGCCTATCGGGCCCCTAGAGACCGCGCGCGAGCTGCGCCCACGTCTAGTCGGGCTCGGTGCGCACATGCTTGTCGAGCTCTTGCCTCGGCTCGCGCAGAGCGAAGTCACGCCGACCTCGCAAGAGCACGCGCTCGCCACGCGCACAAGAAAATCCAACAAGGCCGACGGCCAGCTCGACCTTACCGCGTCAGCCGAGGAGAACTGGCGCAAGTATCGCGCCTACGCCGACACCATCGGCACCTATTTCTTTCAAGACGACGCGCGCTACAAGATTACCAAGGCGTCATTCTCAAATGGCCGCTTCATCATCGAACGCGTCATCCCCGAGGGCAAGAGTGAGACGGAATGGCACTGACCCCTAGAAACGCAACCAACTCTTTACGAGCGCACCACCGCGCTTAGCTAGGCGGCGCGTACGGCTCTTGCTCTGCCGCAGCTCACTCAAGAGCTCGTCGCGCACACGGTCAACCGCGCCTTCGAGCGTTTCGTGCGTGGCCTCCGCACGATAGAGCTTGCCGTCCGCGTTCAAGTTGCCCTCGGCCCGGTAGCGGCCACCAGCGCGCACCGCCGCGATAGACTCCTCAATCTCGAACGAGAGATGCGCGCCTTCGTTGACTAGTTTCCCGAGCTTCGCGAACTTGCTGCCTACCAGTTCGCGCGTCTCTTCAGTGAGCGTATGACCTGTCGCTTTAATAGAAATGTTCATGGCGGTGGCGGTTAGTCGCTAATACTTACTATCTTAGAACGCGAGCGGTGACCGGTGAAGATGCGCACCTTGCCTACTGCGACACCGAGGCGCCCCGCAACAATCTCGCGCACACGCGTATTGGCGTGGTTAGCCTGTGCGGGCTCTTTGACTGTAATAGCGAGCACGCCCTCGGACTTCTCCTCCACGCTCTCGCGCTTGGCCGAGGGCGTGACGAACACTTTGAGCATCATCGCCTCAAGTGTAGCAGGGCTCGCCAATCACAATATGAAGCACCCTCCGGCTGCGCCGGCGGGTGCTATGTGGGGCAAGGGTGAGCGCTAACGCGCCAGACTAGGGTCAAGTACGCGCTTGATGCGGTGCTGGATACCGCTAAGCGTCTCGCCCCGAGCGATGCGCCACGCATTCGACTGGAGCTTTGCCGCATCGATAACTGAGAGCTTCATGACACGTTTAAAGCGCGGTATCCCCACGGCTTGCACAAGCGTGATGAAGCCGTCTCTCACACCAAGCAACGAGCGAGGCATCGAGAGTCCCGCGCGCGACCCGTAGAGGAACGTATAGGTCACGATGGCCTCGAGAGTGCTTGGCTCG
>DATEBU010000031.1:0-7251 GCA_036516675.1 Minisyncoccota bacterium | reverse complement strand
CGCATGGACATAGAATCAGCACGGATGCTCGGGATGGCGCTTGCGGCCGGCCTTGGCGTCATCGGCCCAGGTATCGGCATCGGGCTTATCGGGGGCGGGGCGATGGAGGCAATATGGCGTAACCCAGAGGCCTCTGGCAAGATAGTCTCGAACATGATTCTTGCGATTGTGTTCACCGAGGCGCTTGGCATTCTCGCACTCGTCGTCGCCTTTATCATCAAATTTGTGTAATCACGAATTTGCGTTCGCGCAGTTATGAATGAATTATTTGCAGCCTTCGGCATTGACTGGAAGCTCCTCTTGGCGCAGGGGGTGAACTTCGGCATCGTGCTTGTCGCGCTCTGGTACTTCTTGTACCGGCCCGTGATGACGACCCTTGAGAAACGCCGCGAGGTAGTGGCCAAGGGCGTCAAGGACGCTAAGCTTGCCTGGGAGATGCTCGCGGGAGCAGATGCAGATGCATCCGCTCGCGTAGCAACCGCAGATACGGAGGCAGGTGAGATTGTCAGTCGCGCCCGGCAGGCTGCTGCTGCAGAGAAGGACGCAACGATTGAGGAAGCCCGGGCCCGGGCCGAGACCCTCGAGCGAGATGCCAGGGCACGTGCGGAGGAGGGGGCTGCGCGGGCCTTGCGCGAGAGCGAGCGGGAGATTGCACGGCTTGCCATGCTCGCCGCCGAGAAGGTGCTCGCTCAAGAAGCATGATTAAAGATTACGAAGTATTCATCGCGCACTTGAAACGCACAGGGCGGCTGAAGCTCTTGCCGCACGTCCTGCACGAGCTGCGGGGGCAGGAGGCACGCGCGCGATTACTCGCCCCTCGCAAAGAGACCGTGGCCGATAACCCCTCGCTCATCAATGGCTGGCGCTCTATTGAAGACGGCAAGCTTACCGATCACTCGGGCAAGGGCGCTCTCATAGAGATTTATAGGAACGTTACTCGCTCATAAGCTATGGAATCCATTATCAAACGCATCGAACGGGAGATCGCGGCTTGGACCCCCAAAGGAGGTGTCGAGGAGGTCGGCACCATCCGCGCCACTGGCGACGGTATCGCCGAGATAGAGGGGCTTGCAGGCGCAGTGATGACCGAGATGGTCATCTTCGACCCCACCTTTGACCGCACGCTCGAGGAGGCGCTGAGAGACCCCACGCCGATATATGGCCTCGCCCTCAATCTTGAGGAGGAGGGCGTGCGTGCGGTCATCCTTGGTGATGCGTCAAGGGTGTACGAGGGCATGCTGGTGCGCCGCACGAGCCAACTCCTCTCTATCCCTGTGGGAGACGGGCTCGTAGGCCGTGTCGTTGATGCGCTCGGCGAGCCCGTCGATGGTAAGGGGCCCATCCCCGCGACCGAGAGTCGCCCTATCGAACGCGAAGCGTACGGCGTGATTGACCGTGCGAGGGTGGAGGTTCCCTTGCACACCGGCATCAAGGCGGTGGACTCGATGATCCCGATAGGTCGTGGTCAGCGTGAGCTCATCATCGGGGACAGAGGCACCGGCAAGACCGCCATTGCTATAGATACGATACTGAACCAGAAGAATGAGCCAAAAGAGAGCCGCCCCATCTGCATCTACGTCGCTATCGGGCAGAAGGAGAGCAAGACGGCGAAGCTTGTGGCAGAGCTCGCCGAGAAAGGCGCGATGGCCTATAGCATTGTCGTGACGGCTCCGGCCTCTGCTCCGGCTGCGCTCCAATTCCTCGCCCCATTTGCCGGCGCGACTATCGGTGAATATTTCATGGACAGCGGCCGCGACGCGCTCGTGGTCTACGACGACCTCTCCAAGCAGGCGGTCGCCTACCGCCAAATGTCCCTCTTGTTGCGCCGCCCGCCGGGCCGCGAGGCGTATCCGGGAGATATCTTCTACCTCCACTCGCGCCTCCTCGAGCGCGCAGCGAAGCTCTCCAAGGAGAAGGGCGGCGGCTCCTTGACCGCGCTCCCGATTATTGAGACGCAAGAGGGCGATGTCTCCGCCTACATCCCCACTAATGTCATATCGATTACTGATGGGCAGATATATCTCGAGGCCGACCTCTTCAATAAGGGCCAGCGCCCTGCGGTGAACGTGGGTATCTCCGTCTCGCGCGTGGGAAGCTCCGCGCAGACGAAGGCGATGAGACGGGTCTCGGGGAGCTTAAAGCTCGAGCTCGCACAGTTCCGCGAGCTTGAGGCGTTCATGCAGTTCTCCTCTGACCTCGACCCGGACACAAAGAAGCGCATTGACAGTGGCCGCCGCATGACCGAGGTGTTGAAGCAGAAGCAAGGTAGCCCCCTACCCTTCGAGCTTGAGGCGGCCATCCTCTTCGCCGCGAGCAATGGCTACTTCGACGCCCTTCCTCCCGAGGAGACCGCTGCGGTTGAGATGAAACTGCGCGACTATCTCGCGCGCGAGGCCGGTGGCGTCTTGGAGGCCATCAAGCAGTCCAAGGAGATACGAGAGGAGGGCGAGAAGACCTTGTGCGCCAAGCTCGACGCCTTCCTAGCGCGAAACACGCAAGTACCAAACACCAAATAACAAGTACCAAATATGCATATCATTTTGGATTGGAAGTCTGGTACTTGGAGCTTGAGATTTGATACTTCTTTTTAGCTATGGCACTTAAGGACATTAAGGCGAAAATAGGGGCGACCAACCGCACACACAAGGTGACGCGCGCCGTGGAGGCCGTGAGCGCAGTAAAGATGCGCAAGACCATAGGGACGGCACTCGCGGGCCGCCCGTATGCTCGGGCGGCCCTCCAAATTCTCGCCCGGCTCTCGGGCGCCTCCGACCTCGCCCGCCACCCACTTATGCAAGTTCGGACATCGGATGTCCACCGCAACGGTGGACATCCGATGTCCACTTTTTGGAAGATTGGGTTTGTGGTCATCACGAGCGACAAGGGGCTCGCTGGTGCCTTGAATCACGGCGTCATCCGTGCTGCGAGCGACTACATTGTTCGAAGTCAGGCTTCGAATACAGACGTTACAGTCTATGCGTATGGCAAAAAAGGCTTTGAATACTTCTCTCGGCGCGGCTACCAGGTCGCGAAGCAGTGGGAAAATAAGAATGACGAAGTTAACCAACCTGTGATAGAGGAGTTGGTGCAAGAGCTCTCGGTGCGCTTCATAGCAGGCGATTACGACCAAGTGCTTGTGGCCTACAGCAACTTCAAGAGCACCTTCGAGCAGGCGCCGACTGTGCGTACGCTCTTGCCGCTCTCGACCGAGGCTGTCCGCGCGCTTGTGGAGGACATCGTGCCTGAGAAGGGCGCGATGAGCGACGCAAATGTAGGACGTACGATGTCCTACATTGAGAGTGCACCCGCATATACGATAGAGCCCGAGGGAGCGGACGTGCTCGCTACCCTCCTGCCTCGGCTGGTGACCGTCTCGCTTTATCACATGCTCCTTGAGAGCAAGGCCTCGGAGCACTCCGCAAGGATGGTCGCGATGAAATCTGCCTCGGACAAGTCCGAGGAGATGGCGCACGACCTCACCCGCCTCTACAACAAGGTGCGCCAGGCGGCCATCACCCGCGAGGTCTCCGAGATTGTGGGTGGACGCGAGGCGTTAGCAGCCTGAATATGAAGAAGGATTTTAAGAAGTGGCACGAGGAGAAGTCGGGGCTACACGACGAGAAACAGCGGCCATTCTTTCGCGAAGGAGAGGTTTGGTTTTGCGCGCTGGGAGCAAATGTTGGGTTTGAACAAGACGGCAACGGAGTTGATTATTTGCGACCAGTAGCCATCGTCCGAAAATTCAACAAAGAGATCTTCTGGGCCGTCCCCCTGACAAGGTCGCACAAGCAAGGTGTGTTTTATTTTGGGTTCAAACTTGATGATCAGACAAGCACGGCGATACTCTCGCAAATCCGCCTTGTGGATGCTAAACGCCTGTTCTATCGTTTAGGTATCATGCGCCCAGCAGATTTGGAGGAAACGAAAAAGCGGCTCAAAGCACTACTGCCATGAGCCGCTCTTTCATCTTGTTACCCCTTGCGGGGAGGGCCGAAGCCGTTTGTGCTAGTATCCTAGCGCTGGGTTCCTGTGCTGTCAATGAAGAGTGTGAAGAAGCGAGTAATATACTAGACTTTGATAACTTAACTTTTTTGGTATGGATTGGATATTGACTGTCGTGGGTGTTGGCCTTGTTATGGTTATTCACCTTCTGTTTAGGATTGCGAACAGACTCGACGACATTTATGAAGAAATCCCGTCAAAAGCATCACTTGAAGCAATAAAAGATGAGGTCATGGCAATATCGATTTTAACGGAGACGGGGCGGAAAGCGAGTCTTAGTTTAGAGGACGACCTGGAATATAAAGTATGAACGGGACCATTACACAGATTATTGGGCCAGTGGCGGATGTGCACTTTGCGGAGAAGCGGCCAGCAATTGGTGATGCGCTTATCATCGAGGCCAGCGGAGGACATGGACGCATCACGCTCGAGGTGGCGAGTCACTTGGGCCTTGACCGCATACGGGCGATAGCGATGAACGAGACGGCCGGCCTCGCCCGTGGTGCCTCTGTGCGGGCGACGGGCGCGCCTATTTCGGTGCCCGTGGGTGAGGCCGCGCTTGGCCGCCTCTTCAACGTGCTTGGCGAGACCGTAGACGGTAAGGAGCCGCTCGCGGCCTCTGTGAAGCGCCTCCCCATCCACCGCGCACCGCCTACCTTTGACCAGCAGACGACCAAGGCCGAGGTCTTCGAGACCGGCATCAAGGCGATTGACCTCATCATCCCCTTCTTGAAGGGCGGCAAGGTGGGCCTTTTCGGCGGCGCAGGGGTCGGCAAGACCGTGCTTATCCAAGAGCTCATCCGCAATGTGGCCACCGAGCACGGCGGCTACTCCGTCTTCGCCGGTGTGGGCGAGCGAGTGCGCGAGGGCAACGACCTCTATCACGAGATGGAGGAGTCGGGTGTCCTTGCGAAGACCGCTCTTGTCTTCGGCCAGATGAACGAGGTGCCAGGTGCCCGCGCACGTGTCGCCCTCACCGGCCTCACGCAGGCCGAGTACTTCCGCGACGAGGGCGGCAAGGACGTGCTCTTCTTCATGGACAACGTCTTCCGCTTCATCCAGGCCGGCTCTGAAGTCTCCTCGCTACTCGGCCGCGTGCCTTCGGCCGTAGGCTACCAACCCACCTTGGCCGAGGAGATGGGCAAGCTCCAAGAGCGCATCACCTCCACCACCTCGGGCTCTATTACCTCCGTCCAGGCGGTGTATGTGCCCGCAGACGATCTCACCGACCCGGCCCCAGCGACCACCTTCGCCCACCTCGATGGCACCGTGGTGCTCTCACGTGCTCTCGCCTCGCTTGCCATCTATCCGGCCATCGACCCGCTCGAATCAAGCTCGGCGGCGCTCGCGCCTGAAGTGGTAGGCGAGGAGCACTATAGGGTCGCAAACGAAGTGAAGCGCACCCTCCAGCGCTACAAAGACCTCCAGGACATCATTGCCATCCTTGGCATGGACGAACTTGGAGACGAGGACCGCTTGGCAGTCGAGCGCGCACGCAAGATTCAACGCTTCCTATCCCAGCCAATGTTCGTCGGAGAGCCCTTCACCGGCCACCCGGGCCAGTATGTGAGCCGTGAAGAGACGGTGCGCGGCTTCAAAGAGATTGTCGAGGGTAAGCATGACGACAAATCCGAGGCTGCTTTCTACATGAAAGGCGCGATCGACCAAGTTGTCTAATCCTTCGACTGCGCTCAGGGTCTCCGCTCCGCTACGATGAAAACCTTCCATCTTACTATCGCGCGCATCGGCGAGAATCTCTTTGACGGTGAAGCCGTCTCGGTAACCCTCCCGGGAGCAGACGGTGCCTTCGAGGTCTTGGCCCTCCACGAGGCGCTCGTCTCGCCGCTTACCGCAGGTCGAGCACGCGTTGTCACTCCCGACAACGAACACCGTCACTTCGACCTGCCCGAGGGAGGTATCGCCGAGGTCTCAGCAAATCAGGCGACTGTCCTCCTCTAGGTCTCCCGCGCTCGCTCGAGAGGCGTATACTGGCCCTATGGACTACGATACTCCCCCGCGCGTCCCGCCACTGCGAGAAATACCGCACTACCACGGCGACGCGGTGCGCGCACTCCTCGTCGTCATGGCAGTAGTACTTATTGTCGGTACGGGGATGGGTGCCGAGCTCCCTTTGGCCGCACTTGGCTCTGTGGCGTTCGCCGTCGTGCTTGTGCTCGCCGCCGGGATTACGAACCCGGTCCAACGGTGGATACACTGGCTCAATGCAGCTCTAGCAGGTATTGGCGCTGCGCTCTTCGGCAACTCCGCGGTGAGCTGGTACCGCACGGGCCAGGTGGTCGGAGACCCGACCTCCTTCGTCTTCGCGCTCGCGCTCGCGCTCATCTCCCTCGTCACGCTCTACCTCACCACCCGCACCATCCGCGGCATGATGCTCCGCGAATCGCGTTAAGATGAATGTCTTCCAGAGTTTCATTCTCGGCATTGTCGAGGGCGCGACCGAATTCCTCCCCATCTCTTCGACCGGGCACCTCGTTCTCGCATCATCCCTCTTAGGGGTTGTGCAGAGCGACTTCGTGAAGTCGTTTGAGATAGCGATACAGCTCGGCGCCATCCTCGCAGTCGTGGTGCTCTATTTCAAATCCTTTTTCGATACCGAACTCATCAAGCGACTCATCATCGCCTTCATTCCCACCGGCGTCATCGGCCTGGCGCTCTACCAGTTTGTGAAGACCTATCTCCTGGGTAGCGAGGTCGTCGTGCTCCTCGCTCTGCTACTCGGTGGTGTTGGGCTCATCGTCTTCGAGCGGTGGCACATACGCCGCGAGAGCGCCGTTGTAGCTGCCCTAACACCACCCTCTGCCCTCTCCTATCGGCAGGCATTCCTTGTTGGCCTTGCCCAGGCATCGGCGATTATTCCAGGCGTCTCGCGAAGCGGTGCAACGATTATCGGTGGCCTCGCCCTTGGCCTCAATCGAGCGACCATTGTTGAATTCTCCTTCCTCCTTGCGGTGCCCACGATGGCCGCCGCCACAACTCTCGCCCTCTACAAGGGCCACGCGCTCGCCTTCACCACGCATGAGTGGACCGCTCTGGCAGTAGGCTTCGTCACCTCCTTCGTCGTTGCGCTCGCCTCTATCCGCTGGCTCTTGAGCTATGTCCGCCACCACTCCTTCACTGCCTTCGGTGTCTACCGCATCGTGCTCTCCCTCGCCTTCTTCGTATACCTCTTCGCCTAGATCTCCCGATGATATCCTTGACCAGTGACAGACGAAAACCCGGCCGCGCGAA
>DATEBU010000030.1:0-4939 GCA_036516675.1 Minisyncoccota bacterium | reverse complement strand
TGCCGTTACTTTCACCAATAAGGCCGCGCGCGAGATGCGCGAGAGGGTGCGCCGGATGCTTGACGAAGACGGACCGCTCCCGTTCATTGCCACGTTCCACGGGCTTGGGCGGGAGCTCTTGGAAAGCTATGGGAACGTTATCAGCATTCCGCGTTTTTTCAGTGTGTACGACCGTGACGACTCCGAGAAGCTCGTTGCCGCTGCCTTGAAGGCACTCGATGTCGAGGCGAAGGAGCTCTCGCCGCGCGCCGTGCTCGGGCGCATCAGCCGCGCCAAGGGCGCGGGCCTCTCGGCGGAGGAGTTTGCCGAGCGCGAGGGCCGGACAAGCTTTGGTGCGCGTGTTACCGCCGAAGCGTGGCGGCGCTACGACGTAGCGCTTGCGAGAGAGAAGGCACTCGACTTCGACGACCTCATTGCCAAGCCGGTGACTCTGCTTGAGCGCCACGAGGACATCCGTGCGCTCGCACAGGAGCGCTGGCAGTACCTGCATATAGATGAGTATCAGGACACTAACGACTTGCAGGAACGGCTCGCGGCCATTCTTGCCGAGCAGCACAAAAACATCTTCGTCGTTGGCGATGGAGATCAAGCGATATACGGGTGGAGAGGAGCAAAAATGGAGCACATTCTTGAATTTGAGAATCGGTACAAGGGAGCGCAGACGATTGTCCTTGAGCGCAATTATCGCGCCACCGGCACTCTCGTGGCGGCAGCCAATCGCGTCATCGAGAAGAACGTGCGGCGCAAAGAGAAGCGCTCTACCACGGAGAACGCGCTCGGGGAGACCATACACCTGTATCCAGCCGCCTCCGCCGAGGCGGAGGCGCGCTACGTGGCAGGGCAGGCGCGCGCCCTACTCTCCGAGGGCGTGGCACCAGAAGATATCGCGGTTCTCTACCGTACCAACTTCCAATCCCGTGCGCTTGAAGAAGGATTCCTCGCCGAAGGGGTACCCTACAAACTCCTTGGGACACGCTTCTTCGAACGCAAGGAGGTGAAGGATGCGCTTGCGTGGATGCGGCTCGCGCTTGACCCCTCACGCGAGGCAGACAAGGTGCGCGCGGCAGCCTCACCGCCGCGCGGCATCGGCAAAGTCACGCTCGCCAAGCTCGCGGCAGGGCAGCGTGCGGCACTAAAGCCAGCGGAGTCTGCGAAGGTCGCAGCGTTTGAGAGCCTTATCAGTGAACTTGCAGCTGCGGCCGAGAGTCTTATACCCTCGGAGTTTGTGAAGCTCGTCATTGAGAAAAGCGGCATGCGCCAGGCCCTCTTTGAGGAAGGGAATGAGGCCGAACGAGAACGCTTCGAGAACGTGGTAGAGCTCGCAACCGTGGCCACCCGACACGATGGGGCACCAGGTAAAGAGGGTATCACCGCCTTTCTCGCAGAGAGTGCACTTGCGGGCGACCAGGACGCACTCGACCAAGGTACGACGGGCGTTGCCTTGATGACCGTCCATGCTGCTAAGGGGCTTGAGTTTGATACCGTCTTTGTCACCGGGATGGAGGAGGGGCTCTTCCCGCACGCCGGGATGGGTGGGGGTGAGGACCGGGACGAAGAGGAGGAGCGGCGACTCTTCTATGTGGCGATGACGCGCGCCAAGCGACGACTCATCCTCACCTTCGCCCGAGTGCGCACGCTCTATGGCGAAATGTACCTCACCGAGCCATCATCCTTCCTCGCGGATATTGACCCCGCACTTATGACCTATGATGAGTCAGATGGAGAAGCGGTTATCGAAGCCTAAACTTGGCCAGCATTTCCTCATGCATCCGCGCATCGCGGAGCGTATCGCGCAGGTGGCCCGACTCCACCCTGGAGAGACCGTGCTTGAGGTGGGCCCTGGCCGAGGCATCTTGACCGAGGCTCTCCTTGCGCGCGGGGGAACGGTGGTGGCGGTCGAGGCTGATGCGAGTCTTATCCCAGAGCTCGAAGAGCGCTTCCACGCTGCAATCAGTGGACAGCGTCTCGTGCTTATTCACGCCGACATCCGCGAGTATTTGTCGAGCGAGCATCCACAAAAAATGACGACCGTCCAAAATAGTGGATACTGCGTGGTTGCGAATATCCCGTACTACCTCACGGGTGAGCTCATCCGCACCCTGCTCTCGCGCGAGCACCAACCAAGCAGCATGACCCTCTTGGTGCAGAAGGAGGTGGCCGAGCGTATCGCCCGTGAGAAGAAGGGGAGTCTCCTCTCACTCTCGGTGAAGGCATATGGCGAGCCGTGCTACGAATTCACCGTGCCGCGGGGCGTGTTCAGGCCTGCGCCCTCGGTTGATTCGGCCGTTATGTCGATACGGGACATCTCGCGACGGCATTTCAAGACCTCCGCTGACGAAGAGCGCTTTTTTGCATTCATTCGCGCTGGCTTCGCCCACAAGCGTAAATATGCGCGCTCGAACTTGGCCGCCGCTGGGCTCTCCGGACAGAACCTCCCCGAGAAAGTCCGGGCTGAAGACCTTAGCCTTGCCGACTGGCTTGCCCTTGCGCGGAGTGGTTGATAAATCCTGCAAGGCGTGGGCCTTGCGGGGTATACTTCCCTCATACTATGGGGGGTATTCTCAAGAATTGGCGCATGTTGGGAGCGGTACTCTTTGCGACCGTTATCATCGGGGGCGCCTTCGTGCTCGCGCGTGGCGCTGCTACGCCTCCCACAGCCCAGGCATCCGAAGAATCTGCCCTGCTTGCGGCTATCGCCTCTCGCGACTCCGACAGTGACGGTCTCGCAGACTGGGAGGAGGCTCTCTATGGCACCGACCCCCACGACTCTGACACACGCGAGCTCGGGATGACGGATGGCGAGGCGGTGGCACAGGGGCTCATCATCCCCAAGGCTATCGCAGATGTGCCCGGGGTGGACGGTTCAGGGGGTACGGTCGTTGACCCGGACCTCCCGCCTGCCCCCAATGAGAACACCTTGACCGCTGCCTTCGCCAAGAATGTCTTCACACTCTACCTGGACCGGCTTCAGGCAAACGGCGGTCAGCTTGCCGACCAAGACCTTGCCGACATCGCGAATGAGGCACTCGGCCAGCTCGGGAGCACCATTACCGCCGCGCCGCCCTTTAAGAAGGCGCAGGATATCCAAGTCAAGGGGTCAGGAGCAGATGCGATGCGCGCCTGGGCAGCCTCTGTCGAGGCGGTCATGCGTGCCAACACCGCGAATGCTTCAGCAAGCGAGCTCACGTACCTCAAGCGCGTGGTCGAGGATGGCGACACAGGAGCCGACGCGCACATCGCCTCAATCGCTAAAGCCTATCGCACGAGCGCTGCGGGTATCGCCGCGCTCACGGTGCCCCAAGAGCTCGCGAGAGATGCGCTCATGCTTGTGAATGCCCTCGCGCGCCATGCAGAAGTTACGAATGACCTCTCGCGCGTTGATGACGACCCTCTGGTCACCATGATCGCGCTCCAGGCTTACCCACAGGTCACCGTAAATCTGGTGGACGCCTTCATTGCGGTTGAGAGAGACTTTCGTACCGCAGGTGTCACCTTGGCGCCCGGGGAGCCTGGTGCCTCGGTGGTGAACTTAGTCGCCGACATCGCCGCGGAGCAAGAGGCCGCAGGGGCCGATTAAGAGCTATGAAGCGCCGCCCCTGCCCCCGCTCGCTCGCCACCCTCTTGATGGTTACGTGTATGGCAGTGTCGTCTGTGTCTGTCGCCCCAGGCGTTGCCCGCGCGGTCCTCACGACAGAGACGCCAGGCGCGCTACTCACGACGGAGCTGAAGACAACACTTGAGAGCACCATTTCAGCCGTCAAGAATACTGCCTCCTACGTCCTCGACATCACGGATACGGCTGCCGAGTACGCGCAATATATAAAGGCCTACGTGCTCGACCCGATTGCGTTCATCACCTCGGGCAATCTCTTGAAATCCATCACCTCCTCGATGCTCGGCTTCGTCGCGGGCAAGAACGGGACAGGCAAGCCCCTCTATGTCCAAAACTTGCGCGGCTATATGCAGAACGTGGGCGACGTCGAGGCGTACTCTTTCATCAACCAATTCCAACGCAACTCGAACTCGCCCTTCGCTGGCGCGATCACCTCCTCGCTTCGTGCCGACTATCTGCAGCAGACGACTGCGGCGGGCTTCTTCGCTGCCAACAAGAGCACGCTTGCGAGCGTCTCCAGCAACCCGCTTGCCTATGTTGCCGGTGACTGGTCGAAGGGCGGGCTTCTTGCGTGGTTTGGCCTCACCACCCAAGACCAGAACAACCCGTATATCCTCAACTATCGCGCGCAGAACCAGCTCACGCGGCAGGTGGCGGAGGCCCGCGGCGCCAAGCTCGCCCAGGCCAACTGGGGCCAAGGCATCCTCTCCTACTGCGGCTCGGGCCCCGGCCTCGGCGCGACATGCCAATCCTACGACGAAGATGGGAACTGTACATCAGAACCCTTAAATACTAGCGACGATGCTATAGATGGCAGCGCTTCAACAGTCAGCTGTCCCGTAGGCACTGTTCAAGCGGGCCCAGGCGGGTGCGCCAATACCGATACGCATCAATTCGAACTCCCAATCGGCTACTCCTGTCCGTCCGACGCCCCCACTTTTGATGGCAACAGCGGCGGCTGTCAGTACGACGACGGTCTTATCACGGTTCCGCTCGATTCAGACGGGAATCCCGCGTACGGGGACGGTATCACAAGCAGTGTCGACTGCAGCGTCTCGTGCCCAAGCGGCAGCACTTGTGTTCCGGCCGGGCCTGCTGGCTGCGCAGATACGACCCTTCACAACTACATCCAGCCAAACGGCTTCTCTTGCCCAGGCGGGGGGACCTTCGATAAGCTTAGCGGGGGCTGCGATTATAGCGATGGCCTGACTACCTATCCACAACCGCCGGCTGGGGCAGCGACCACTATCGCCGCCGCCGCCACCACGTATACCGGTAGGCCGACAAATCTTGGTCCAGACGGGGGGAACCTTGCGTGCGCGTGGG